>NZ_JAMYUO010000007.1:0-249043 GCF_040323125.1 Mesorhizobium sp. M0062 | reverse complement strand
TCTTTACTCAACCTTCCTTGGCGGCCCTGCGCCAAAATCTCCATGCCTTGCGATATCGCTGGCGCGAACCACCACGAAAGCGCAAGTTTCAGTCCATGCCAAAGCTATCTTAGCGCCTATGCCCTTGCGGGGGAGATGGCCGGCAGGCCAGAGGGGGGCGCTGTCCCGCTGGCATTTCAGTTGACTAAAGTTTGCCCGGGTTGGACTGAGAGGGTGAGCTTGTTTGACCGAAAGGTCGCGTTTCTTCGCGCCCCCCTCTGGCTTGCCGGCCATCTCCCCCTCAAGGGGGGAGATTAGCTCACATCCATCAGTTCTCGGTGAGTTCCGCCGGCGCCGCTCTGTGTACCGGCATCGAGATCGGCGTGACGTGCAGATGCGGCTTCATCGTGCTGTCGGGGCAGCTGTCGCCGATCTTGGTCCATGAGGTGTTGTTGAGCACCAGGTCGCAGCGGGCCATATGGCTCTTGTCTGAAACCGTCAGGCAGGTGACCTGGCCGACCTGGTAGGACTTGCCATTGGCCAGGCACTGCTGGTCGGCAAGTGCCGCTGCAGGGGAGGCCATGGCAAATGCCAGGCCGATTGGACAAAGGAGGAATCGTAGTGCCATGGAACCCCAGCCGCCATGCTGATCTCTGACTGAATGGCGCGATTGTGGCGACATCAGGGTTTCGGCTGATATCAAGCCGGCAGCAGCGCCAGATCGATCGCCACCGGCACGTGGTCGGAAGGCTTTTCCCAGGCGCGCACATGCTTTTCGATCGAGGCCGAGGAAAAGCGGTTGGCCGCTTCGGGTGACAACAGCAGATGGTCGATGCGGATGCCGTTGTTCTTCTGCCAGGCGCCGGCCTGGTAATCCCAGAAGGTGTAGACGTCGGCGGCATCGGTGACGGCGCGCACCGCCTCGGTAAAGCCGAGATTCTTCAGTCGCCGGAAGGCCTGCCGGGTCTGCGGCTGGAACAGCGCATCGCCAAGCCAGTTCTCGGGGAAGCGCGCATCGACCGGCTCGGGGATGACATTGTAGTCGCCGGCCAGCACCAGCGCCTCCTCCAGAAGCAGCCGCTGCTCGGCCCAGCGATGCAGCCGCTCCATCCAGGCCAGCTTGTAAGGAAATTTCTTCTCGTCATCGATGGGATTGCCGTTGGGCAGATAGAGCGAGGCGACGCGCAGCGCGCCCTGGTCGGTCGAGAACACGCCCTCGATGAAGCGCGCCTGCTCGTCGGCGTCATCACCGGGCAGGCCTCTGATAACCTCGTCGAACGGAAGTTTCGACAGTAGGGCGACGCCGTTAAAGCCCTTCTGGCCATGGGTTTCCACGTTGTAGCCAAGCGCCTCGATCTCGGCGCGCGGGAACTGCTCGTCGACCGACTTGATCTCCTGCAGGCAGACGATGTCGGGCTGGCTTTCGCTCAGCCAGTGGGTGAGGTTGCCGATGCGGGCGCGAATGCCGTTTATGTTCCAGGTAACGATTTTCATGGGCGGCCTCAGGGATGTTCGGGCGAAAGACGTTCGACAAGCCCGATCGTATTGCCTGCCGGGTCCTTTAGAAAGGCCATCCACTCGCTTTCCCCCGCCGTTCCGAACGTGCCTTCGGTGTCGTTGTGGACGAGCGCCGGCGGTGCGGTGAAGGGAACGCCGGACGCTTTCGCCTCGGCGTGGAAGGCTTCGAGCCCGGCTATATCGAGATAGACGGTGCCGGCCGGAACGCCATCGGTGAACAGCAACCTGATATCACCGGCCATGATGAAGGCGATGCCCGGCGGATCGTAGCGGGCGTGAACGTTGAGGCCGAGCACATCGCGCCAGAAGGCCAGCGTCACGTCGAGATCGCGCCCGGCCGACAGTGCGACCTGACGGACCGCGCCGACGCCGGACATCTGCCTAGATGGAGAAACTGGTGCCGCAGCCGCAGGAGGCGACTGCATTGGGGTTGCGGATCTGGAACGATTGGCCCATCAGATCGTCGACGAAGTCGATCACCGAGCCGCCCATATAGACCAGCGACAAATCGTCGATCAGCACGGTGGCGCCGTCCTTTTCGATGGCGACGTCGTCGTCGTTGCGCGTATTGACCAGGTCGAACTTGTAGGAAAAGCCGGAGCAGCCGCCGCCCTCTACGGAGACGCGCAGCGCCGTCTTGCCGGCCTCGCCAGAGACGATTTTCGCGATCCGCCTGGCGGCGGACTCGGTCATCTCGACTTTCATGGCAGTCTTGGCATCAGCGCCCATGGGCGTCACCTTGCTTTCAGTTTCACATGATAGGTATGAAGCGGGAAGGGGCAAGTCAACTGCGGCGGCATCAGCCATGACAAATGAGCTTGGCGACATTGGGTTCGGCTATCGGCCGCGCGCGGCCTATGCCAGCGACCCAGCCAGGTCGCGCGGGCGGCTCTATGACGAGGTCGAGAGCCCGACTCGCACGCCATTCCAGCGCGACCGTGACCGTATCATTCATTCGACTGCCTTCCGCCGCCTGAAGCACAAGACGCAGGTGTTCGTCGCCCATGAAGGAGATCACTACCGCACCCGGCTGACGCATTCGATCGAGGTGGCGCAGATTGCGCGGGCTCTGGCGCGAGCGCTGCGCGGCGACGAGGATCTGGCCGAGGCGGTCGCCTTGGTGCACGATTTCGGTCACACGCCGTTCGGCCATACCGGCGAGGACGCGCTGAACGAGCGGATGGCCCAATGGGGCGGCTTCGACCACAATGCGCAGTCGCTGCGCGTGGTGACGCGGCTGGAGCGGCGCTATGCCGAGTTCGACGGGCTGAACCTGACCTGGGAAACGCTGGAAGGCCTGGTGAAGCACAATGGCCCGCTGACCGACGCCAAGGGAAAAGGGCTCAAAGGCCCGGTGCCGCAGGCGATCCGCGACTATTCCGAGTTGCACGACCTCGAACTCGACCATTTCGCCGGCATCGAGGCGCAATGTGCTGCGATCGCCGACGATATCGCCTACAACACCCATGACATCGACGACGGCCTGCGCTCCGGCTTCCTGACCTTGGACATGCTGGAAACGGTGGCGCTGCCGGGATCGATCCTGGCAAGCGTGCGCGCGCGCTATCCGGGCCTGGACGATGTGCGCACCGGCCATGAGCTGATGCGCCGGCAGATCACGATGATGGTCGAGGACGTCATTGTTTCAACCACCGCCAATCTGGAGCGCATCAAGCCTGACAGCGCCGAAGCGGTGCGGGCGGCGGGCGAGACGATGGTGACCTTTTCCGCAGACATGGCGGCGACCGAGAAGGATTTGAAGACCTTTCTTTACAAGCATCTCTACCGGCATGACGAGGTGATGCGCGTTCGCATTGAGGCCGAGCAGATCGTGCGCGACCTGTTCGATGTCTATTTCGCCGATCCGCGCGCCATGCCGGACGGCTGGCGGGAGGGGCTCGACCGGGCGGAGGACCGCATCAAGGCGCGCAGCGTCGCCGATTTCCTGGCGGGGATGACGGATACCTACGCCTTGAAGGAACACCGCCATCTGTTTGACCATACGCCCGATTTAAGCTAGGGCGGGCGCGATTTGCCGGCCAATGAGCCGGTTCCCCTGCACAGTCCGCCAGAGCAAGACCCATGAACATCTTCGCCGATTTCAGCGCGCGAATCACAAAAGCCGTCGAAGCGCTTGATTTGAAAGACAGTAATGGCGTTTCGCCCGACCTGTCGCGCATCGCCGTCGAGCCGCCGCGCGACGCCAGCCATGGCGATCTCGCCACCAATGCGGCGATGGTACTGGCCAAGCCGACAGGGCACAACCCGCGGGCGCTGGCCGAGCGGCTGGTGGAAGTGCTGCGCAGCGACGCCGATGTTGCCGAAGCCGACGTCGCCGGTCCCGGCTTCGTCAATCTCCGGCTCAAGGACGCTTTCTGGCAGGCACATCTGACCGCGGTGCTCGGCGAGGGGCAAAACTACGGCCGCTCGACCATTGGTGGCGGCAAGAAGACTAATGTCGAATATGTCTCGGCCAATCCGACCGGGCCGATGCATGTCGGCCATTGCCGGGGCGCGGTTGTCGGCGACACGCTCGCCAATCTGATGGCCTTCGCCGGCTATGACGTCACCAAGGAATACATCATCAACGACGCCGGCGCGCAGATCGACGTGCTCGGGCGTTCGGCCTTCCTGCGCTACCGCGAAGCGCTGGGCGACGACATTGGCGAGATACCGGCCGGCCTCTATCCCGGCGATTACCTTGTGCCGGTCGGTCAGGCGCTGGCTGCCGAATTTGGCCGCAAGCTCTTGCAGATGCCCGACGATGAGTCGCTGGCAATCGTCAAGGACCGCACGATCGACGCCATGATGGTGATGATCCGCGAGGATCTGGCGTTGCTCAATGTGCATCACGACGTTTTCTTCTCCGAGCGCACGCTGCATGCCGACAATGCCAAAAAAATTCGCTCGGCGATCAACGATCTGACGCTGAAAGGCCATATCTACAAGGGCAAGCTACCGCCGCCCAAGGGCGAGAAGCCGGACGACTGGGAAGACCGCGAGCAGACGCTGTTTCGCTCGACGGCGGTCGGCGACGACATGGACCGGGCGCTGGTCAAGTCCGACGGCTCGTTCACCTATTTCGCCGCCGACGTCGCCTATCTCAAGGACAAGGTCGACCGCGGTTTCGTCGGCCTGATCTATGTGCTGGGCGCCGACCATGGCGGCTACGTCAAGCGGCTGGAAGCGCTGGCGCGGGCGATTGCAGGCGATGATCTGAAGCTGCAACTCACGGTGCTGCTGTGCAATCTGGTGAAGCTGTTTCGCGATGGCGAACCGGTTCGGATGTCGAAGCGGTCGGGCGACTTCGTGACCTTGCGCGAAGCGGTGGAGGAGGTGGGCCGCGATGCGATCCGCTTCATGATGCTCTACCGCAAGAGCGACGCGCCGCTCGACTTCGATTTCGCCAAGGTCACCGAACAGTCCAAGGACAATCCCGTGTTCTACGTGCAGTACGCTTCGGCGCGCTGTCATTCGGTGTTCCGGCAGGCGAGCGAGCAACTGGGCGAGGCCAATTTCGACCGCAACAGCCTGGCCGCGGCCTCGGCGTCGCTCACCGACGAGGGCGAGATCGGCCTGATCCGGAAGCTGGCTGAATATCCCCGGCTGGTCGAATCTGCGGCCCTTGCGCTGGAGCCGCACCGGCTGGCATTCTACCTCTACGATCTGGCTTCCAGCTTCCATGGACACTGGAATCGGGGCACCGAGAATGCCGACTTACGTTTTGTTAAGGTTAACGACCGACAATTGACTCATGCCAGACTAGGGCTGGTGCAGGCTGTTTCGGATGTTTTGACCTCCGGCCTGACGCTGATTGGGGCTGATGCGCCCACTGAGATGCGTTAGGTTTAACTAAAACACCTGTCACCATTTGCCCACATTGCGCTGGTAAGGGCCAACCCTACGCGACGTCCATGGCGTCCGAATGAGTGCGAGTTCGGGAACAATAATGGCAGACAGAACCCAGCTGAGAGTAGCCGACAACAACGACATCGCCGAAGATGATCCGTTCGCTGAACTGACCAGGATCATGGGTTTCGATCCGCGCCAGCCGGTCAAGCCGCAGGCGCCAGCCGTCGAGACGGCTGCGGACGAGGGCGATTTCGACATCGACCTCGAGAAGGAGTTGATGGGCGAATTCGGCGATGAAGTCGGTTCCATGGAGGCCAGCCAGCCAGCTCCCGAGGTTCACCAGCCTGCCGCTGAGCCCTACGAACCTGCTGCCGAGATTCGCGAGCCGGCTTTCGAAACCACCGATGCCGCGATGGACGATGCGCTGGCTGCTTCGCTGGAATATGATTTCGTCTTCGACGATGCCGCCGATCTGGATTTCGGCGCTGCCCCGCAGGCTGCGGCTGCTCCCGTTGAACCCTCGGTTGCCGAACCTTGGTTTGCCGAGCCCGCATTCGACGAAGCTGCATTCGATGACGATTTCGACAATGCCGTGGCCAGTTCACTGGAAAACGTATCGCCGCTCGAAGACGACCTGCCGATGGATGACGAGCTTGCCGCTTCGCTCGAGCAGGGGTTGCTGCTCGATGACGATGCGACCGTCGCCCATGCCGCAGATGTCGCGCAGGTTGCTGCTGCGCCTGCCGACGATCTCGCGTTCGACGATGATTTCGACAATGCCGTCTCGATGTCGCTGGAAGACGAGCTGACGCTGGACGGTCCTGCGCCGGCGCAGGACCAGTATGCCGCGCCAGTAGCCGAGGCGCCGATCCATACCTTCGACGCCGTCGGCTCCGCCGACCACGCTGTTGCCGACGAGGATTTTGCGGGTCATTTCGATGACGCGATGGCCGATGTCGACATGGACTTTGCGGCCCAGGATTTTGCAGCCCAGGATTTTGCAGCCCAGGATTTTGCGGCCGAGCATTTCGAGCCTCAGGCTTTCGAGGCTCAGCCTGTTGAGGCCGAGGATCCGGAAGAGCGCGATCTGGATGTCAGCGATCTGCAGGCCAGCGCGCCGGTTGAGATGGATGCGCCGGAAGTGAACGAGACGCCGGCCTGGACTGTGGAGGCCAGCCCCTCTCATGAGACTGCGCACGAAGCATTCGACGATTTCGATCTGAGCATCGATGATGCGCTTGCCGATCACGAGCCGGTTGCCGAGATCGCACCCACTCCGGTTCAGCCAACTCCGGTCGCACCAGCCTATGTGGCGCCTACCAATATGGCGACCCCGGCCGCTCCGGTCGCTGACGAACGGACGTTGGAAGATGAACTCAACGCGCTGCTTGGCGCCATGACCACACCACGCCCGGCGCCAGTCGCGCCGTTTCCGGTCGTCACCGAGCCCACCAGGGCTGCCGCCATCGAGCCCGCCAGGACTTATGAGCCGGTTGCCCCGGTGCAGCGGTCCGTCGCAACGCCGGTCGCTCCGGTCGATAATCTCGACTGGGACCTGGACGAACACGCGCCGGCTCCTCAGGAGGTCCGGGCGGACGATGCCGATTTCGACGATCTGCTTGCCGGCGAACTCGAGGGCCATGAGCCCGAGATCGAGTTCGATGATCATGCCTTCGATGCGGCGCTCGCCAAGGGCATCGATCTCGGTAATGACACGGCAGCACCGGTCGCTGGCGATTGGCGCTCGACGCCGCCGGAGCCGGCGCGTTCGTGGAGCCGCGTGACTCCCACCCCGGCCCAGCCTTCCTTTGCAGCGCAGCCGCAACCTTCTTTTGCAGAAAAGCCGTCCATGCCGCCGGCGGCAGCGCCAAGCTATCGCGACCAGCCGGTTGCAGCTGCTGCCTATGCGGCGCCGACGCCATCGCGCCAGGCGCCGCCTCAGGCCTATGACGAGATGCCGGATGTCGAGACGGTCGATGTGCCGGAGCGTGTGGTGGCGATTGCCGACGACCTCGACATTCCAGAACTCAGCTTCGAGCAAGACGAGCCGGCCGCCTATGACGACATCGACGCCGAATTCGCCGGCATGCTCAACGAGATGAACGCGGTGGAAGTGGCGCCGCCCACTGCCGCACGCAGTGCCGGCTATGATGACGATTCCTACAGTTCCGGCTTCAGTTCGGGCCACGAGCTCGACCAGCGCGCCTATGCGGCGCGGCCAGCCGAAGTGCTTGCAGCCACGCAAGCTCACCACGCCGATGCCGCCGGCGGCTTCGACATGGACGATCTGCCCGGCAGCCAGCCGGTTTCGCAGGCCGACGATTTCGCGGTCGACGAACTCGACTACGATCCGGATCTGGACGAGGCAATGGCGGTGCCGGGCCTCGCCGAGCAGGAAGCCGCACGGCCGCGCAGGAGCGGCCTGCTGGTCGCGGGGGTCGTTGCTGCGGTTGCGATTGCCGGCGGCCTTGGCGCCTTCGCCTTGTCGTTCGGCGGAAAGGGCGGCAGCGATGCGCCGGTCATTGTCAAAGCCGACAACAGGCCGATCAAGGTCAAGCCCGAAAATCCGGGCGGCGCCGTGGTGCCGAACCAGGACAACAAGGTTTATGATGCGGTCGCCAAGGGCACCAAGCCGGCCGAGCCGGTTCAGGAGAAGCTGGTCACCAACACCGAAGAGCCGGTCGATGTGAAGGCGCAGGAGCCTGAAAGCCGCGTCGTCGATCTGTCGCCCGACGATACCGACGCTGCCCCAGGCCCCGACGCTGCCGGCAACCCCGAAGCTGCCGTCAACCCCGACGCGGCTGTCGCGCCGGCGCCAAAGTCCGAGGACCGCATCGCTCAGGTGCTGCAGGAAGCCGACAAGAACCCCGATACGGTCGCCGTTGCCCCGCGCAAGGTGCGGACCATGGTGGTCAAGCCCGACGGCTCGTTGGT
The DNA here is from genome assembly GCF_040323125.1 of Mesorhizobium sp. M0062. Classification (NCBI taxonomy): domain Bacteria; kingdom Pseudomonadati; phylum Pseudomonadota; class Alphaproteobacteria; order Hyphomicrobiales; family Phyllobacteriaceae; genus Mesorhizobium; species Mesorhizobium sp. M0062. Next base: position 240,760 of record NZ_JAMYUO010000007.1, on the reverse strand, counting down.
GGCCCGCGAGGACTCGACGCCGGCCGCGCCACAGGTTGCGGCGACTGAGCCGCTTGACCCGGCGCCGCAGCACGTCGCCCCTTCGGCCGATGCCGAGCAGACCGGCACCGTGGCGCCTGCCGATCAGGCAAATAGCGACCAGGCAAGTGCCGAGACCGCCAAGCCGGTCAAGCCGGTGAAGCCGGCGGCCACGCCGAAGGCTGAGACCCAGTCCGCCAACACGCCGCAGACGGTTGCCGTAGCGCCGCAGCGCCCGTCCGACCAGCCGGTCGACGTGGTCGGCGAGGTCAAGCCCGACCAGGTTGCCTCCATCCCGGCGACGGCTTCGACATCGGGCGGTTCGTGGTCGATGCAGATCGCTTCGCAGCCGACGGTCGAAAGCGCCCAGGCCAACTACGCCGACCTGCAGCGCCGCTATGGAAATGTGCTCGCCGGTCGCACCGCCAACATCGTCAAGGCGGAGATCGCCGGCAAGGGCACCTTCTACCGTGTCCGGGTGCCTGCGCAATCGCGCAACGATGCGATCAATCTGTGCACCAGCTACAAGGCTGCCGGCGGCAACTGCTTCGTGTCTCGGTAAGGCCGGATCCAATTATCAGAGCCGGTGCGTTCCCAACGGTCGCGCCGGCTTTTTCATGTGGATGGGCGAGAGGTTGAGGCGCTTGCCGTCCGGGGAGATTCCCTTTGCCGGCGCGAAGCCCTAAACTGGTGGAATGACCGAATCAAAATCCATGATCCTCGGCTGTGCCGGGAAATCGCTGACCCGCGAAGAAATCCGTTTCTATCGCAATGAATGCCCGTGGGGCTTCATCCTGTTTGCGCGCAACATCGGCGAAACCGAGCAGATCCGCGATCTGGTCGCCGAAATGCGCGACTGTATCGGGCGCCCCGATGCGCTGGTGTTCATCGACCAGGAAGGTGGCCGGGTGCAGCGCCTGCGGCCCCCGCTGGCGCCGAACTATCCCGCCGGCGGCGCGCTCGGTGCATTGTGGCGCAAGGACCATGATGCCGGCACCCGCGCTGCCTGGCTGATGGCGCGGCTGCATGCCTTCGACCTGTTACGCTACGGTATCTCTGCCGATTGCCTGCCGGTGCTGGACGTGCCGATCGAGGGCGCCAGCGACGTCATCGGCGCGCGCGCCTATGGCAAGGAGCCGCGCCCGGTCATCGAACTCGGCCGCGCGGCGGCGGAAGGGCTGATGTCGGGCGGCGTGCTGCCGGTCATGAAGCACATTCCGGGTCACGGGCGCGCCTTTGCCGACACGCATTTCGAACTGCCTGTGGTCGATGCCTCGCTGAGCGACCTGCAGCGGCATGATTTCGCCCCTTTCCGCGAGCTTAGCCATCTGCCGATGGCGATGACGGCGCATGTCGTCTATAGCGCCATCGATCCGAACAACCCGGCGACCACGTCAGGTAAGGTCATCGACGAGATCATCCGCCGCGAGATCGGCTTCGACGGGCTGTTGATGAGCGACGACACCTCGATGAAGGCACTTTCTGGGGATTTCCCGACAAAGGCGGCCTCGATCCTTGCGGCGGGCTGCGATCTGGTCCTTCACTGCAATGGCGTTTTCGAGGAGATGGCGGGCATCGCATCGCGAACCACGGGACTTGAAGGGACATCGCTGGAGCGCGCCAAGCGGGCGCTGACCTATATAAGGGATCGCGACCGGGCCGACGAAACCGAGATACGCGCCGAGTTTGCCACCTATTTCGATGCGGTGGCCTAGAGACGGATGATTTCAGGTCTGTTCGACCTGAAATCTGAATCCGTCTCTAAATTAGATAGAGAGAGCATGATGTCGTCCGAAAACCGCTTCACACTTTTCGGCATCATGCTCTAACCAGAGGTAAAGGAACAAGTGGCGGAGACATTGGACAGCAAGGCTGCGAAGGCCGCACCGATGGACCGTCTGTGGGCCGAGAACGACGATTCACGGGTCACCGGCGACCCGTCGCTTGTCGTCGACGTCGCCGGGTTCGAAGGTCCGCTCGACCTCTTGCTGCATCTCGCCCGCAACCAAAAGGTCGATCTGTCGCGGATTTCCATCTTGGCGCTGGTCGAGCAGTATCTGACCTTCGTCGAGACGGCGAGGGCGCTAAGGCTTGAGCTTGCCGCCGACTACCTGGTGATGGCGGCGTGGCTGGCCTTCCTCAAGTCGAAGCTCCTCATCCCCAAGCAGCCCGGCGAGGAAGGCGAAAGCGGCGAGGAACTGGCCGCGGTGCTGCAGTTCCGGCTGAAGCGTCTGGAGGCCATGCGCGACGCCTCGGCAAGGCTGGTCAACCGCAACCGGCTCGGCCGCGACGTGTTTGCACGCGGCATGCCTGAAATGGTCATCGTCGAGAAGCGTAACGCCTATTCGGCCTCGCTCTACGATTTGCTCACCGCCTATGCGCAGCAGCGCCAGAAACAGGCGATCACCAATGTGACAATTGCCCGGCGTGGCGTGTGGTCGCTCAAGGATGCGCGCGATATCCTGACCCGGCTGATCGGCTCGCTGCGCGACTGGACGGCGCTGGACAGCTATCTGATCAATTACCTGACCAGCCCGGACGAACGGCGTACCGCGATTGCCAGCTCGTTCGCGGCGTCGCTGGAACTGGTGCGCGAAGGCAGCATCGAGATGCGACAGGACCAGGTGTTCGCGCCGCTCTATCTGCGCGGCCGCGCGCAACCAATCAAGGCAGTCGAGGTGGCATCATGAGCGAACGCGCCAACGCTTCGGTCATTCCGTTCAAGGTCGAAGAAGAGACCGAGGAGGGCATTATCGCCCAGGACCCGACTGATACCCTGCTTCTGAATCCTGGCGAACGGCTGCATATGGCCGAAGCCATACGCATGGCCGAGGCGATCGTGTTCGCCAGCGCCGAGCCAGTCAGCGAAAAGCAGCTCGCAGCCAGATTGCCCGATGGCATCAGCATTGCCGCTGCCATGGCTGAGCTGCAGCAGATCTATGCGCGGCGCGGCGTCAATCTGGTTCGGGTCGGCGATGCCTGGGCGTTCCGTACCGCCGGCGATCTCGCCTTCCTGATGAGCCGCGACACGGTGCAGCAGCGCAAGCTGTCGCGCGCCGCGCTCGAAGTGCTGGCGATCATCGCCTACCACCAGCCGGTGACGCGCGCCGAGATCGAGGACATCAGAGGCGTCGAGACCTCGAAGGGCACGCTGGATACGCTGCTCGAAACGGAATGGGTGCGCATGCGCGGCCGCCGCCGCACGCCCGGCCGTCCCGTCACCTACGGCACGACAGACACTTTCCTCGACCATTTCGCACTGGAGGAGATCCGCGATCTTCCCGGGATGGACGAACTGAAGGGGGCAGGGCTGCTCTCCGGCCGCATGCCGTCGAATTTCGCCATCCCGTTGCCGCCGGCCGATCCGGACGCGCTGACCGAGGACGAGGATGCGTTGACCGACATCGATCTCGAGGAACTCGGCCTGCTGACGCCGCGCGTCACGGAAGATTGACCGCAAGCCGCTGTCAAAAAGCTGCATTGCTGCGGTAGATGCGCCGATTGGTAGCGGGCAGCTTTGCCGAAAATGCGTGACATAAGCCGCGCCTTCATAAACTTTGTCGCTGTTGTGTTTGAATCCCAACGCGAAAACGCATAGATCATCGCCAGGGAAAACATTCGAGAGAGAGTTACAATGGGTTCATTTTCGATTTGGCATTGGATGATCGTGCTGGTGATCGTGCTGCTGGTGTTCGGCCGCGGCAAGATACCCGAGCTGATGGGCGACATGGCCAAGGGCATCAAGAGCTTCAAGAAGGGCATGGCCGATGACGATACCGCCGAAGACAAGCGCACCGTCGAGCACCGCCCGGACGAGACCGTTTCGGCAGTGAAGGAAAAGGCCAGCAAGAGCTGAGCCGAAGGTTGTTGCTTTTGTGCAAGTCGTTGTCCCAAAACCGCTTCGCACTTTTGGGCGACAAGCACTAGTCGGAACTGATTGCCATGTTTGAAGTCGGCTGGACCGAAATGCTGGTGATCGCGATCGTCATGATCGTGGTCGTCGGACCCAAGGATTTGCCCAATATGCTGCGCACCTTCGGCCGCACGACGGCGAAGCTGCGTGCCATGGCCTCTGACTTCCAGAAGCAGTTCAACGAGGCGTTGAAGGAAGCCGAGCTCGACGACGTCAAGAAGTCGGTCGATACGCTGCGCGGCCTCAATCCGGCGGCCGAGATCCGCAAGCAGCTCAATCCGTTCGAACAGGCGGCAGCAGAGGTTCGCTCCGGCGTCGATGCGGTGATGAAGCCGAAGCCCGCCGTCGACCCCGCAACGCCGGCGGCAGAAACACCACAGGCGGCCGAGCCGCTCAAGAACGGCGCGACGGTGATGCCCGGCGTCAACGGACCGGAAACAGCGCCGGCGGCGCCGATCCTTCCGGCGATGACCGACGAGGCGGTGGTGACACCGGCTGCAGCAACAGCAGCGCCACGAAACGCGCGCGCCAAGGGGGCTGCGATATCAAAGGCCCCGGCAACCAAAACAGCGGCAGCCAAGGCAGCACCGGCAAAGCCGGCGCCTGCGGCGAAGGTTGCGGCCAAGCCGTCAGCGGCGCCCGCCAAGGCTGCACCCGGAAAAGCCGCCACCAAGCCGGCTGCTGCACCGAAGGCAGTCACAAAGGCTGAGCCGAAGCCTGCGCCGGCCACGAAGCCCGCGTCCAAGAAGACGGCGGGGGCCGCCAAGTGAGCATTACGGACAGCGAAAAGGACGAGATCGAGAAGTCGTCGGCTCCGCTGATGGAGCATCTGATCGAACTGCGCCGGCGGCTGATCTGGTCGATCGGCGGTTTCTTCGTCGCCTTCCTCGTCTGCTTCTTCTTTGCCAAGAAGCTGTTCAATCTTTTGGTCGTTCCGTTCAAATGGGCCACGCAGTGGGCCGGGCTCGATCCGCACAAGGTCGAGCTGATCTATACGGCGCCGCAGGAATTCTTCTTCACCCAAGTCAAGCTCGCCATGTTCGGCGGCATGGTCATCGCCTTTCCGCTGATCGCCACGCAGATCTACAAATTCATCGCGCCAGGCCTCTACAAGAACGAACGCAACGCCTTCCTGCCGTTCCTGATCGCATCGCCGATCCTGTTCCTGATGGGAGCGTCGCTGGTCTATTTCTTCTTCACGCCGATGGTGATGTGGTTCTTCCTCGCCATGCAGCAGGCCGGCACCGACGACCAGGTGCAGATTTCGCTGCTGCCGAAAGTGTCGGAATATCTCAGCCTGATCATGACGCTGATCTTCTCTTTCGGCCTGGTGTTCCAGCTGCCGGTGGTGACCAGCCTGATGACGCGCGTCGGCATGCTGTCGTCGAAGGCGCTGGGCGAGAAGCGCAAATGGGCGATCGTCATCGCCTTCGTCGTCGCGGCGGTGCTGACGCCGCCTGATCCGATGAGCCAGATCGGTTTGGCCATCCCGACCATCCTGCTCTACGAGGTGTCGATCTGGGCGGCCCGGCTGATCGAGCGCGATCAGGTCAAGCAGAAGCTGGCGCGCGAGAAGCAGGAAGCCGCCGAAGCCGTGGCCGAAAAGGCGGCGGACGCGTCCTCAAAGCAGGCTCGTTCATAGGCTGTCGCGTTCGGGTATCCGCGTTAGCGGAAAAACGCGACAGCCGCCATCTTGCATCGATGAAGGATGCGGTTTACCCCCTCAGCCTTATTCTGAGGACGAACCAACCATGCTTGATATCAAATGGATTCGCGACAACCCGAAGGCCCTTGTCGAGGCGCTGGCCAAGCGCTCGTGGTCGGCTGACGAGGCGCAGTCCACGGTCGATGAGCTGATCAAGAAGGACGAAGCGCGGCGCGAGCACGTCACCGAGCTGCAGACCAAGCAGGAACGCCGCAACGCCGCCTCGAAGGAGATCGGCAACGCCATGCGTTCGGGCGACACGGCACTTGCCGAAAAGCTCAAGGCCGAAGTCGGCGATATCAAGACCTTCATCCAGAATGGCGAGGCGCGCGAGCGCGAGCTCGACAAGACGCTGAACGATGCGCTGGCGGTGCTGCCGAATGTGCCGCTCGACGACGTGCCGGTCGGCAAGGACGAGCACGACAATGTCGTCAAGCATATCGTCGGCGAGGTGCCGACTCGGCCGAACTGGGTGAAGGAGCATTTCGAGATCGGCGAAGCGCTCGGCATGATGGATTTCGAGCGGGCGGCAAAGCTGTCGGGATCACGCTTCACCGTGCTGAAGAGCGGGCTGGCGCGGATGGAGCGCGCCATCGGCCAGTTCATGCTCGATCTGCACACGACCGAGCATGGCTATGAAGAAGTCATCCCGCCACTGATGGTGCGCGACGAAGTGCTTTTCGGGACCAACCAGCTGCCGAAATTCGAGGACGACCTGTTCTTCGTGCAGCATGGCGATGGCCGGCTCGGGTTGATTCCAACCGCCGAGGTCCCGCTCACCAACCTGGTGCGCGAAGAAATCACGGCCCATGAAAAGCTGCCGCTGCGCTATACGGCGCTGACGCCGTGTTTCCGCTCGGAAGCGGGCTCCGCCGGCCGCGACACGCGCGGCATGTTGCGCCAGCACCAGTTCTACAAGGTCGAGCTGGTCTCGGTCACCGACCAGGAGTCTTCGCTCGCCGAGCACGAGCGGATGACGCAGTGCGCGGAAGAGGTGCTGAAGCGACTGGAGCTGCCGTTCCGCACCATGGTTCTGTGTACCGGCGACATGGGGTTTGGCGCGCGCAAGACATATGACATCGAAGTCTGGTTGCCGGGACAGAACGCCTATCGCGAGATCTCGTCCTGCTCGGTCTGCGGCGACTTCCAGGCCCGGCGCATGGATGCCCGCTACAAGGACAAGGACGGCAAGGGCAACCGCTTCGTGCATACGCTGAACGGCTCGGGCACCGCCGTCGGCCGTGCGCTGATTGCCGTCATCGAAAACTACCAGAATGAGGATGGCAGCGTAACCATTCCTGAAGTGCTGCGGCCTTATATGGGCGGTCTGGCAAAGATCGAATCGAAATAATGCGCATTCTCCTGACCAATGATGACGGCATCCATGCCGAGGGCCTGGCGTCGCTCGAACGCATCGCCCGCACGCTGTCGGACGATGTCTGGGTGGTGGCGCCGGAGCAGGACCAGTCGGGCTATGCGCATTCGCTGTCGATCTCGGAGCCGCTTCGGCTGCGCAAGATCGGCGAGAAACACTACGCCGTGCGCGGCACACCGACCGACTGCGTCATTATGGGCGTCAAGAAGATCCTGCCTGGCGCGCCGGACCTGATCCTGTCCGGGGTCAATTCAGGCGCCAACATCGCCGACGACGTCACCTATTCCGGCACCGTCGCCGGCGCCATGGAAGGCGCGTTGCTCGGCATCAGATCGATCGCGCTCAGCCAGGGCTATTCCTATGTCGGCGAGGATCGTGTGGTGCCTTACGAGACCACCGAGACGTTGGCGCCTGCGCTGCTGAAAAAGCTCGTCGCCATGCCGCTGCCGGACGGTGTGCTGCTCAACGTCAATTTTCCGAACTGCCTGCCCGATGAGGTTGCCGGCACCGTCGTTACCTCGCAAGGCAAGCTGGTGCACAGCCTGTGGGTCGACGAGCGCCGTGACGGGCGCGGCCTGCCTTACTACTGGCTGCGCTTCGGCCGCGAGCCGGTCGAGGGCAAGCAAGGCACCGATCTCCACGCCGTGCGCAACCGGCTGGTGTCGGTGACGCCGCTGCAGCTCGATCTCACCGCGCATGAAATCCGCGACCAATTGACCAAGGCTCTGTCTGATTAAGGGTTTGGCATGACCAAGGTGTTTGCATGAACATGCCGCTCGACGACCGCGAGGGTTTTGCCGCTTTCCTGCTGCGCCTGCGTGGCCGCGGCGGCGCGGTGCCCAAGGCGCTTATCGCGGCGTTCGAGGCGACGCCGCGCCGCGGCTTCCTCAACGGCCAGTTTCATTCCATCGCCTGGTCGGACGGCATGCTGCCGATCGAATGCGGCGAGGCGATCGAGGGCGCCGATCTGCAGGCGGCGGTGATCGCATCGTTGGCACTAGAGCCCGGAAACCGGGTGCTCGAGATCGGCACCGGCTCGGGCTATACGGCAGCGGTGATGTCGCGACTGGCGGCGCGCATCGTCTCCGTCGACCGCTACAAGACGCTAGCCGAACAGGCGAGGCAACGCTTCGAGGCGCTCGGCATCGGCAATGTCGTCGTGCGCCAGGCCGACGGTTCCAACGGGCTTGCCAACGAGGCGCCGTTCGACCGCATCGTCGCCTGGGCGGCTTTCGACAGCCTGCCGCGCTTCCTGCTCGATCAGCTGTCGAGCGGCGGCATCGTCATCGCGCCGATCGGGCCGGAGGAGGGCGAGCAGGTGCTGGCCAAGCTGACCAAGGTCGGCAGCCGCTTCGAGCGCGAGGATATCGGAACCGTGCGCCTGCAACCGATCATGCGCAGCGTCGCGGCGGTTATTTGAATTCTGCCTGTCACGTGCTTCGAGGGTAAGCCGAAGCCGATCGTTGATGAATAGCCGCTGTTCCAAGCCCACGGCCTTGGCAAGAGATGTGCCGTATCACCGGCTCCCGACCCATTGCCGGATCTCGTCAGCCAATTGCTCCAGATCGCCTGTCGTCCCGACGGGGAGCGGGTCCGGAAACCGTTGGTCGGGATACGCGAGCGTTCCCCCCAGATGGACCGGCTGAACGCAGGGCATCTCGTGCTGTTCGAAAAACTTGATCATGTTGTCCGCGCATAGGCGCACACTCGGATCGTCCGCGGGATCGCTGGCACCGTTGACGATGATCGCTCCGAGTTTTCCTTTGAGCTGTTGTCCGTCGCGCCACAGGGGATCCGATCTGTCGAGCAAGACGACGCCCAGGGCCGGCGGCATTCCGAAGCAGGTGGGAGTAGCGATCAGAATCACGTCCGACTCTTTCATGAGTGACAGAACACGATCGATCCCGTCGCTGTGATATCCGAACGTTTGATAACACTGCTCGCATCCGAGACAGTCGATACGCTCATCGGCCAGACGCACCTGTTCCACGACCTTCACCCGCCGATCTCTCTCAAGCGAGCGAAGAACCTCGCCGAGCATCCGCCCTGAGTTACTGGACGCGCGTGGGCTGCAGTCTATTCCAATGATGGTCGTCGCTTTGTCCATGTGAGGATCCCTGGTAAGGCGTGACAGCTCGATACCGAATGGCACGGGGCGAAGTTTTGAGTATCCCCACAGATGGCTTCAAAGTCGACGATACTCGCTCTTTACCTTTGAATTTTCCGGATCACTCCGCGTGACACCAAAGCTACCTCCGATAGGCCCAGGGCAGCAGGTACGCTGACGATGGCGCGTTCGAAAATGTTTTAAGAAAATTTGCGTCTGATTCTATGGGGTTAACCCGCCAGTAACATTAACGCGCTTTAATCATGACCAGTGTGTACCGGGTCTGTGCGGGTTAGTGCGATGCAATTCAGTGTTTTGAAGGCAAACGGGCGTACTCTGTCGCGGGGCTGCGCTGTCCTCATGCTAGCCGGAGTGGCGGCGGGGTGTAGCTCCCAAGTCTCGCGGTTCAACGGTGTCGACGACGTCTTCACCTCCTCGACCAACAATCAGCGCGCCATCATCGACAAGCAGAGCACCGCTCAGCCCTATCCGGGCGATGTGGCGGCCGAGCCGATCGCTGCGGCACCTGTCGATGGCAGCCATAACCAGTCGGTCAGCCGCTCCAGCCTGGAGCCGGTCACCGTCCAGCAGCTGCCGCCGCCGAGCGCGCCCAAAGCTGCTCCGATGCGTACCGCTTCCGCGCCGGCGCTTGCACCGGCACCGCATGTCGACAGAATGACTACCGGCACCGTCCAGCCGGCGAGGCCGTTCAAGAATGCCGGTGACTCCGATCCGAAACCAGTTGCGGCTGGTACGCCGCATGCGACCGAGATCGTGGTCAGCGACGGCGAGACCATTTCCGGCATCGCTCATCGCTATCATGTGCCCGCCGACGTGATCATGAAGGTCAACGGCTTGAGCGCCACCAAGGGGCTGAAGACCGGTCAGAAACTGGTCATCCCGGCCTATGCCTATTCAAGCAAGGGGGCAGAGCCGAAACTTGCCGACGGCAAGCCGGCAAACAGCCCCAAGGCGCCAGCGCCGGAAAAGGTCGCCGTGCTGCCGCAGCAGCCGAAACTCAAGGACGGCAAGTCCGCCGCGCAGGTTGACGCTTCGGCAGCGAACAAGCCGAAGACCGACAAGCCGGCGCAGACGGCCTCGGCCGCGCCAAAGGCCGGCGCGGGCACCTACACGGTCCAGTCGGGCGACACCATGTCCTCCATCGCCAGGAAGACCGGCGTTGGCGTCGTGGCGCTGAAGCAGGCGAACGGCATGCAGGACGGCCTGCTCAAGATCGGCCAGACGCTGAAGGTTCCGGCAGGTGGCACCGCAACGGTCGCCAGCGCCAAGCCGGCCAAAGTTGATCCGGTGACGACCGCGACCACCCAACCGGCGGCAAAGCCGACGGAGACACTCGCCACCTACACGCCGCCGAAGAAGGACGCCAAGGTTATCCAGCAGGCCGAGGACGACGATGCTGTTGCGCCCGATGCCACCGGCATCGGCAAGATGCGTTGGCCGGTGCGTGGCCGCGTCATCTCCAATTTTGGTGGCGGCAAGGATGGTGTCGACATCGCCGTGCCTGAGGGGACGCCGGTCAAGGCGGCCGAAAACGGCGTGGTCATCTATGCCGGCGACGGCCTCAAGGAATTCGGCAATACGGTTCTGGTGCGCCACGAAAACGGGCTGGTCACCGTCTATGGTCACGCCAGGTCGATCGAGGTGCAGCGCGGCCAGAAGGTCAAGCGCGGCCAGGAAATCGCGCTGTCGGGCATGAGCGGGACCACCGACTCGCCGAAACTGCACTTCGAAGTGCGCAAGAACTCGGCCCCGGTCGACCCCTCTGGCTATCTCGAATAGAACAATAAACGTTTTGCAGGCCGTCTGACCTCCAGTCCGGCCCGCCGGCTCAGCCCGCTCCGCAAGGGGCGGGCTTTTTCAGTGACCTGACGGAAATCAATCAGTCGTTCAGCGGCTTGCCGAGCCGGCCGGCCAGATCCTGGGTGAACTGCCAGGCGACGCGGCCCGAGCGGCTGCCGCGCGTCGTTGCCCATTCCAGCGCCTCGGCGCGCAGCTGCTCCGGGTCGATAGTGAGCCCGTGATGGCTGGCATAGCTGTTGACCATGTCGAGATATTCGTCCTGCGAACATTTGTGGAAGCCGAGCCACAGGCCGAAACGGTCGGACAGCGAAACCTTTTCCTCGACCGCCTCGGACGGGTTGATGGCGGTCGAGCGCTCATTGTCGATCATGTCGCGCGGCAACAGGTGCCGGCGGTTCGACGTGGCGTAGAAGATGACATTGGCCGGGCGGCCCTCGACGCCGCCTTCAAGGGCTGCCTTCAGCGACTTGTAGGAGGTGTCGTCATGGTCGAAGGAGAGGTCGTCGCAAAACAGGATGAAGCGAAACGGCGCCGCCTTCAGCAGGCCCATCAGCCTGGGCAGCGTGTCGATATCCTCGCGATGGATCTCGATCAGCTTGAGCGGCAGGTCGGATTTGGCCTGGGCGTTGATCTGCGCATGCACGGCCTTGACCAGCGAGGATTTGCCCATGCCGCGCGCACCCCACAACAACACATTGTTGGCGGCATGGCCGGCGGCGAAGCGTTCCGTGTTTTCGACCAGAATGTCGCGCACGCGGTCGACGCCGCGGATCAGGCCGATGTCGACGCGGTTGACCTTGCGCACCGGCTCGAGATAGCCGGGGTCGGCCTGCCAGACGAAGCAATCGGCAACCGCAAGATCGGTTTGCGGCACCGGCGGCGGGGCGAGGCGGGTGACCGCCTCGATCAGGCGGTCGAGCTTTTGGTTCAGGGCCTCGATGGTGCTGTCGGTCATGTCTCGTCTTTTATGTTTCCGCACGAACGTGCGTAGGGGCCGAAATCGTCTTGATCCGGGCGAGATAGAAACTGGTTCCAAGCTTTTGTTTGGGCATGATCTTTTGCGAAAACCACGCTCGTATTCCGGGAGCATGCTCTAACACGGGTCAACCGGCCGGAAAAGCAGCTGAAAGCCCGGCCGCGCAGTTGCATTGGTAACTTTACCCACTATATTCCGGCCAAATTTGGCGAGGCCGCCCTACGGCCTTCTTCGTAACCAGGAGTTCTTGATGTTCGTCACACCGGCATACGCCCAAGCTACCGGAACTCCGCTTGGTCCGTTCGGGGATATCGGCATGATACTCCCGTTCGTTCTGATCTTCGTGATCATGTATTTCCTCATCATCCGGCCGCAGCGCGCCCAGTTGAAGAAGCGCCAGGAGATGATCTCGGCCGTGCGCCGTGGCGACACGGTTATCACCGGCGGCGGCTTCGTCGGCAAGGTGACCAAGGTGATCGACGACCACGAGCTCGAGATCGATCTCGGCGGCGGTACCAAGGTGACGGCGCTGCGCTCGACGATCGCCGACGTGCGGGTCAAGGGCGAGCCGGTGGCCAACCAGAACGCCAAGAAGTAAGCCAGTTTCCCAAGCGGAGCGATCCGCGGGCAGAGCTATGACAAAAGACGGCGTATGGTCCATTTTTCGCGCCTGAAAATGATCCTGATCTGGCTTGCTATGGCCACAATGCTCGTCGACGCGCCCAGTCTTCACGCTGCCGGCCCGGACGTGCTGCTTCGATTGGACGCGGCCGATGTGATCGATCGCCGGTTGGAGGCGACGCGTGACGAAATCAGGACGCTGCTGCGCGATGCAAGGATCGGCTATACTGCTCTTGCTAAGTCGGGTCGGGCCGTTCAGGTGCATATCACCGACGCCGCTCAGGTCGGCGCGGCCAAGATGGCATTGAAGGCGGTGACTGATCCTGTCCTTGGCAGCGCTGGTCCGGTTCAGGAAGTGATCCTGGATGATACCGGAGCAGCGTTGCTCAAGTTCACGGTAACAGACACAGGCATCAAGTATCGGATGTCGATCGCGCTTGCGCAGTCGATCGTGGTCATTAAGAATCGCCTGCGTGATCTTGGTGTTGCCGACCCAGTAGTGCGGCCAGAGGGCGAAGACGGTATGCTGGTCCGGACCTCGGGCGTTGCGGATTTGCAAAGGCTGAGGAGAATTCTCACCCGAACCGGAATGCTGACTTTTCAGTGGGTTGATGAGTCGATGCCGGTCGCTGATGCGATCAATGGCCGGACGCCCGCTGGCTCGGTGGTGGTTTATTCGAAGGACGATCCACCGGTTCCCTATCTGGTTGAGAGCCGGACGATCGTTTCCAGTGACGACATTGTCAATGCTCAGGCGACTCCCAACTCCGTCACAAATGAGCCGGCGGTTTCGTTCACCTTCGATTCCAGGGCAACGGCACGCGTTGCGCAGGCGACCTCGCAGAATGTCGGCAAGCTATTTGCGATGATCCTCGACAACCAAGTGCTTTCGGTGCCAGTCGTCCGCGAGCCAATTCTTAACGGCCGCGGCCAGATATCGGGCAACCTCACCAAGGAGAACGCCGATGATCTGGCCTTGCTTTTGCGTTCCGGACCGATGCCTGCACAATTGAAAATAGTCGAGTAGCGCACGATAGCGCCCGGCGGTGATCAGAATTAGAATGGGAACCGACAGAGGCGATTGACGCCGAAACCGCTGCCGGCGGCAGCGCCAAATTGACCTCAGCGCGCTCGACAATCGGCGAAGTGCGGGTTAAGGGCGAGCCGGTGGCAAATAAGAACGCCAAGAAATAACCGAATTGTCGGCGGAACGATCCGCCAGTACGCCCTGACGGACAACGCCATATGCTGTATTTTTCGCGCCTGAAGATGATCCTGATCTGGATCGCCGTGGCCGTCACATTCATCCTTGCCGCGCCAAATCTCTTCCCGGCCAGCACATTGGCGCAATTGCCCAACTGGGTGCCGAAGCGGCAGATGACGCTTGGTCTCGATCTGCAGGGCGGTTCGCACATCCTCTTGCAGATGGACCAGAATGATCTCGTCAAGGCGCAGCTGGAAACGACGCGCGACGAGATCCGCACGCTGCTGCGCGATGCCAAGGTGGGCTATACCGGCCTTGGCGGCACCGGCAGGACCGTACAAGTGCGCATCACCGATCCAACCCAGATCGATGCCGCTAAGACGGCGCTTAAGCCGCTGACCGATCCGGTCGCCGCCGGCCTGTTCACCGGTGGCTCCATCCAGGAAATGTCCCTGGATGATTCCGAAGCCGGGCTGCTCAAATTCACCGTCACCGACGCCGGCATCAAATACCGCACCTCGGCCGCATTGGCGCAGTCGATCGAAGTCGTCGAGCGTCGCGTCAACGAACTCGGCACCACCGAGCCGATCGTGCAGCGGCAGGGCGACGACCGTGTGCTCGTCCAGGTGCCGGGCCTGCAGGATCCGCAAAGGCTGAAGGAGATCATTGGCCAGACCGCCAAGATGACCTTCCAGATGGTGGATACCTCGATGTCGGTGCAGGATGCGCTGAACGGCCGCCCGCCGGCAGGCTCCTCGGTGCTTTATTCGCAGGACGATCCGCCGGTTCCGTATCTGGTGGAAAATCGCGTCATCGTGTCCGGCGAGGATCTTGCCAAGGCCACCGCAACTTATGATTCCCGAAACAACGAGCCAGTGGTTTCGTTCGTCTTCAACTCGCGCGGTGCGACACGGTTCGGCCAGGCGACCCAGCAGAATGTCGGCAAGCCGTTCGCCATCATCCTCGACAATCAGGTGATTTCGGCGCCGGTGATCCGCGAACCGATCCTCGGCGGCAGCGGCCAGATTTCAGGCAATTTCACCGCCGAAAGCGCCAACGACCTCGCCGTGCTGCTGCGGGCCGGTGCGTTGCCGGCAAAGCTGACCGTGATCGAAGAACGCACGGTGGGCCCGGGCCTCGGCCAGGATTCGATCCATGCCGGCAAGGTCGCCGGCATCATCGGCTCCATTCTCGTCGTCGCCTTCATGTTCGTCGCGTACGGACTTCTCGGCTTCCTCGCCAACATTGCGCTCGCCGTGCACGTGGCGATGATCGTCGGGGTCTTGTCGCTGCTTGGCGCGACGCTGACCTTGCCCGGCATTGCCGGTATCGTGCTGACCATCGGCATGGCGGTCGATTCCAACGTGCTGATCTATGAGCGCATCCGCGAGGAGCGACGGGCCGGCCGTTCGGTCATCCAATCGATCGACACAGGTTTCACCAAGGCGTTGGCGACCATCGTGGATTCCAACGTTACGTCGCTGATTGCCACGGTCGTGCTGTTCTATCTCGGCACCGGACCGGTGAAGGGCTTCGCCATCACCTATGCCATCGGCATCCTGACCACGGTGTTCACCGCCTTCACCTTCACCCGTCTGCTGGTGTCGATCTGGCTGCGCCGCGCGCGTCCGAAGGAATTGCCGCGTGCGCCGGTGACCTTCGTTCCGGCCGGCACGAAAATCCCGTTCATGGGCATCCGCCGCTGGACCTTCGCACTGTCCAGCCTGCTGTCGATCGCGTCGGTTATCGGATTCCTGACCATCGACATCAACTACGGCATCGACTTCAAGGGCGGCTCGATCATCGAGGTGCAGTCCAAGCAAGGCGACGCCGATATTGGCGATATCAGAAGCCGGCTGTCGGAGCTAAACATCGGTGAAGTGCAGGTCCAGCAATTCGGCGCGCCGAACGACGTGCTGATCCGCGTCGGCACCCAGGATGGCGGCGAGAACGCCGAGCAGACCGTCATCGACAAGGTGCGCGGCGAGCTCCAGGACAATTACGATTTTCGCCGCGTCGAGGTGGTGGGCCCGACGGTTTCGGGCGAGCTGGCCAAGCAAGGCACGATCGCCATGATCATCGCGCTGATCGGCATCCTGGTCTATGTCTGGTTCCGCTTCGAATGGCAGTTCGCGGTCGGCGCGATCGTGGCGACGGTGCACGATGTGGTGATGACGCTGGGCTTCTTCGTCATCACCGGGCTCGAATTCAACCAGTCTTCGCTGGCTGCGATCCTGACCATTATCGGCTATTCGCTCAATGACACGATCGTCGTCTATGACCGTGTTCGAGAAGATTTGCGAAAATACAAGCGAATGCCGCTCCCGCAATTGTTGAACAACGCCATCAACGAGACGCTTTCGAGAACGACGCTGACTTCGGTGACGACCATCCTGGCGCTGCTGGCGCTGGTGTTGTTCGGCGGCGAGGTGATCCGCTCGTTCACCATGGCGATGCTGTTCGGCGTCGTCTTCGGCACCTATTCGTCGATCTTCATCGCAGCGCCCTTGCTGATCCTGTTCAGGCTCAGGCCGCAGGGAGCGAGCGCCGATGAGGAGAAGCCGGTTGGTGGCGGCAAGGCCATGGCGACCTGACGGCCGCGCTGGTGGCAAAAGGCATCGTCATTCGCGAGGCGCATTTCCCCGGACGGGCGCCGATCGAAGCCTACGGCAATGGCGGCTTCCGCTTCGCCGACATGTCGCATCGCGGCTCGCTTCTGTGCCTGCCCTCCGGCATCCACGGCTGGGAGCCGGCCGATCCGCTGGCCCTGACGGCGGCGGATTTCGACCTGCTGCTGGCCGAGGCCGGCAAGGTCGAGATCCTGCTGGTCGGCACAGGCAAGGATTTGCGGCCCTTGCCGACAGCACTTCGGGCGGCGCTGAAGGCGGCTGGCATTGGCTCCGACCCGATGTCGACGGGGGCAGCGGTGCGGACCTACAATGTGCTGCTTGCCGAAGACCGCGCCGTGGCTGCGGCGCTCATCGCCGTCGACTGACGTGACCGATACAGCTGACATCGTCATGGAGGCGGTGCGCGCCGGCGACCATGACCGCTATGTCAGCGCACTCTATGCACCGGCCGACAAGCGCGCGGCGCTGTTTTCGCTTTACGCCTTCAATGCCGAGATCGCCTCTGTCCGCGACCGCATCCACGAGGCATTGCCGGGCGAAGTGAGGCTGCAATGGTGGCGCGATGTCATCGCTGCTGAAGCCGCAGCCACAGGCAACCCGCTCGCCGATGCGCTGAGGGCGACGATTTCTGCCCATGGCCTGCCCAAAACTGCCTTCGACAACATGCTCGAGGCCCGCATCTTCGACCTCTATGACGATCCGATGCCGTCGCGCACCGATCTCGAGGGCTATTGCGGCGAGACGGCGGCCGCGCTGATCCAGCTGGCGGCGATGGTGCTCGATCCCAATCAGGCGCCGCGCTTTGCCGAACTGGCGGGCAGGGCCGGCTGCGCCCAGGCGATGACCGGCCTGTTGCTGCTGTTGCCGCTGCATCGCCGACGCGGGCAATGCTTCGTGCCGGCGGATATCCTTGCAGCGGCCGGCTCGTCGCCGGAGGAGTTCGTCAGCGGCGACGGCGGCCCCGGCGCTCAGCGCGCGGTGGCTGCGATGATTGCATTGGCGCAGGAGCATCTCCGCGCTTTCGAGCAAGGGGCGTCCGCACTTCCGGAAACGCTGCGTCCGGCGTTCCTGCCGCTGGCGCTGACCAGCGCCTATCTCGGCAAGATGGCGAGTGGTCGTCGCTCGCCGCTTGGCGGCGCAGCCCGGCTTTCGGCTCTGCGCCGGCATTGGCTGTTGCTCAGGCGCGCAACGCGGGGATGGCCAGCGCGTTGACGTAAACGTCAATCGCGTTAGGGCCCTGAGACTTGGCTATTCAGCAGCTTCCGATGTTTGCGCCGGCAGCCCTAGCCACTCCCGACAATCTGCCCGCGCGCGTGAGGTGATCGCGTGGCGCTTGGCCACCGTCTTGTCCTTGCCGCGCAGGCGTTTGCCTTCGGTCTTCGGTGCTTCCACCGGCGGGAACAGGCCGAAATTGACGTTCATCGGCTGGAACGAGCGTTTGCCCGGCTCGTCGTCGGAGACGATGTGGCCGCCGGTGATGTGGTTGAGCAGCGCGCCGAAGGCGGTGGTGAGCGGTGGCAGCGACGGGGTGTGGCCGAGCCGCTCGGCGGCGGCGAAGCGGCCGGCGAGCAGGCCGATCGCCGCGCTCTCGACATAGCCCTCGCAGCCGGTGATCTGCCCGGCAAAGCGCAGGCCCGGCCGCGACTTCAGCTGCAGCGAGGCGTCGAGCAAGGTCGGCGAGTTGATGTAGGTGTTGCGGTGCAGGCCGCCGAGACGGGCGAACTCGGCGTTTTCCAGACCCGGAATGGTGCGGAACACGCGCACCTGCTCGGCATGCTTCAGCTTCGTCTGGAAACCGACCATGTTGTAGAGCGTGCCCAGCGCATTGTCCTGGCGCAGCTGCACCACGGCATAGGCTTTTACCGTCGGATTGTGGGCATTGGTCAGCCCCATCGGCTTCATCGGCCCGTAGCGCAGCGTCTCGACGCCGCGCTCGGCCATGATCTCGATCGGCAGGCAGCCGTCGAAATAGGGCGTGCCTTCCCACTGCTTGAATTCGGTCTTCTGGCCGTCGACCAGCGCCTGTACGAAGGCGAGATACTGGTCCTTGTCCATCGGGCAATTGATGTAGTCCTTGCCGGTGCCGCCGGGCCCAACCTTGTCATAGCGCGACTGGAACCAGCAGGTGTCCATGTCGATCGTGTCGAAATGGATGATCGGGGCAATCGCGTCGAAGAAGGCCAGCGCATCGGCGCCGGTTGCCTCGGCAATCGACTGGGCGAGCGACGGCGCGGTCAGCGGTCCCGTGGCGATGATCGCCTGGTCCCACTCCGCCGGCGGCAGGCCCGGCACTTCCTCGCGCTCGATGGTGATCAGCGGGTGCGCTTCGAGCCTTTTCGTCACCGCGTCGGAGAAGCCGTCGCGATCGACGGCCAGCGCGCCGCCGGCCGGCACCTGGTTGGCGTCGCCGGCGCTCATGATCAGCGAGCCGGCCAGCCGCATTTCGGCATGCAGCAGGCCGACGGCGTTGTTCTCGGCATCGTCGGAGCGGAAGGAATTGGAACAAACGAGTTCAGCCAGCCCATCGGTCTTGTGCGCATCGGTGCCGCGAACCGGGCGCATCTCATGCAAAATGACGGGAACACCGGCTTGTGCTGCCTGCCAGGCGGCTTCGGAGCCGGCAAGGCCGCCGCCGACGATGTGGATTGGATTTTTGCTCATGAGCGCCGGAATAATCGCTTGGCGCGCTGTTTGCAATTGGCCGGCTGCACGCGTGGGTCATTGTCGTGCAACGACGGAGCTCGACTTTCTTATGTCCGCGGCGACGGTCTGATGGCGGCGTAAAGCGCCTCGATCGACTGCATGCGCATTGAAAAGCCTGCCCAAAAACAACAACACCCGCCGCGGGAGGAGGTGCGGCGGGTGTCGTTTTTTGGGCCGATCCTCGGGAGGAGGTGGGGATCGGCCGTATTCGTCATCGCCGGGGAGGAGGTCGGCTTTGACGAAATTCTTTTCGCCGGATCGAGGGAGGCGAAATCCCTGGAAGACGAACTGCGTTCACTTTGGAGACGAACTGCGTTCGCTTTGGAAACAGCGCCCGCCGCGGGAGGAGGTGCGGCGGGCGCCGTTTTGGTGGTCAACCCTCGGGAGGAGGTGAAGGCTGACCGTATCCGTCAGGGTCGGGGAGGAGGTCGACCCTGGCGAAATTCTGGTTAGATCGTCGCCCTGCGGGCGATGATCTTGATCTCGTCGCGGACGATGCCGAGATCATGGAGCTGACGGTTCGAAAGGCGACCCAGCTCGGTAACGGTGTCGCGGTAAACGCGCCAGTTACGATAGTTGCGGATCAGGTTCATTGTCGTTCTCTTTTTCAAAACTGGTTCGGATCATTTGCGATCCGAAGAGGATTAGACCGCCTTGCGGGCGACGTAGTGGATGTCGCTGCGGCTGATGCCGAGGTCGGTCAGTTCACGGTTCGACAGGCGGCTCAGCTCGGAGACGGTGTCCCGGTAGCGGCGCCAGTTGCGGTAGTTGCGGATCAGGTTCATGGTAGTGCTCGTTTCGTCTTTCTTCGGATCATTCCGTTTGTGTACGAACAGTAAATAGGCTGGGTAATATCGATTTAAAAGTGCTGTTGGCGCATGGCAGCAATGCAAATTGTGCAATGCAACATTAACGCGCGTTCACGGCTTCGTCATGAAGAAACCCGAATCGGAAAATGACGTTGCGTCAACGATTTGGGCGGATCGGCTGTCAGAAAGACCAAGCTGGGGGAGAAGCGGCATGGCGAGTTATTCGTCACGGGCGAGGGCCGATATCGGGCGGTGGCTGCAGGCTGGCCTGATCGACGCGAAGACGGCCGATGGGCTTAAGCGCGACATCGACGCAAACGAGCGCAAATCGCTGAGCTTCGGCACTATATTGGCCATGATGGCAGCGCTGCTGTTCGGCGCCGCGATCCTGCTCTTCGTCGCCGCCAACTGGGACGCCATCCCGCGGCTGGTGCGGGTCGCGGCGCTGTTTGCCGTCATTCTCGCCGGCTATGTCGGCGGCGCGGTGTTGAAGATGCGCGACCATGCGGCGATCGGCGAGGCGCTGTGGATCGTGGCCGCCGCGGCCTTCGGCGGATCGATCGCGCTGGTCGGCCAGATGTACCATCTCACGGGTGACGAAGCCTCGGCCATCGTCACCTGGGGCATTGGCACGGCATTTGCCGCGGTGGCGTTGCGCTCGAACCCGCTGACGGTCGCTGCCGTCGGCATATCCGTTGCCTGGCTGTTCGTGCGCGCGTTCGACTTTTATGACCGCCCCGTATTTCCGGATTTCTTCGTTATCATGGCGCCGGTGCTTTTTGTCGTCTCGTTGTGGACGCGCAGCCAGCCGGCACGCCACCTGATCATTGTCTCGGTCATTTTCTATATCGCGGTGCGCGGCCTGGACCAGAACACGCTCGCCCTGGCTATTCCTCTCGTCGTGGTGTCGGCGCTGCTGTTTGCGGTTTCGATCTTCGCCGCTGGGCCGGCCGACCGGATCTTGCAGCTCGGTGGGCGGTTGCCTTTGCACGCCTTGATCGGCTTTCTCACCGGGCTGGCGATGATGCAGATCGAACTGGGCGATGACAACGCCTTCAGCAACGGCTTTGCCATTGCGTCGGTCATCGCACTGGCCGGCATTGCCGCGGCGATCATGCTGGGCGGGCGCGAGAGCAAGGGGCTGCGCTGGGTTGCCTATGCCGGCTTTGCCTTCGAGCTCGCCATTATCTATGTCGTGACCTTGCAGACGATGCTCGGCACGGCCGGCTTCTTCCTGGCTGCCGCGGTGCTGTTCGGCATCCTGGCTCTCGTCATCATCCGTGTGGAAAAACGCATGAAGGCCCCGGAAGGAGCGGCAGCATGATGTCGGGAAAGAAACTTGTCATCTCGGCGCTGGTCCTGGCGCTCGTCCAGATCGGCTTCCTGAGCTGGATCATCGCCGGCCGCGCGGCGATCCTGCGCAACGGCAAGGAGGTCTTGCTGAAAGTCGAGCCGGTCGATCCGCGCGATCTGCTGCGCGGCGACTATATTATCCTCGGCTATGAAATATCGCGCTTGCCGGTGAAGCTGATCGCCAACATCCCGGCCGGCCAGCTCGTGAGCGAGAACACGCCGATCGTGGTCCGGCTGAAGCCGGGTGCCGACGGCTATTGGCATGCGACCACGGCCTGGTTCGGCAAGGCTCCGACGCCGGCGACCGCCGACGAAGCCGATATTGTCGGCCAGGTCGCGCCGGGCTGGACGCTTGATCCTGAATCCACGATCGCACCGCAATACGGCATCGACCGCTTCTACCTACCTGAGGGCCAGGGCATGGCGATCCAGAACGACATGCGGGTGCGGCCATTCGGCGTGCGCATCGCGCTCGCCGCCAGTGGCCAGGCACAGATCAAGGCGCTGATGGACGGCGACAAGACATTGTTTGAGGAACCGCTCTACTAGAAGACATTACCCAGGGCATGGATTTCGGCAACGATCGATCGCTTCGCCCTCATGCAAACCAGACGGGCGAAGACAATGCCGATTACGGTGACGACGCGCGAAGATATCAATCTCGATGCCGTTTTGCGCGTCGCCTGGAGAAACGACACGGTCGAAATCGGCGACAAGGCCTTGCAACGCATTGCCGAATGCCGCGCCTCGTTCCTGAAACTCATTGAGTCCGATCCGCCGCCGGTCATCTACGGCGTCACCACCGCGATGGGCGAGCTGGCAAGCCGCAAGCTCGAACTTGACGAGCGCGACCGCCATGCGCGCATCAAGGCTTTTGCTGCCGCCACATCGTTCGGTGAGCCATTGCCTGAGCGCGTCGTCAGGGCGATCGTGCTGGCGCGGCTGACCAATTTCATCGGAGGCAATGCCGCGACCACGCTACGCATGGCGCTGGCCGTTGCTGCAATGCTAGACGGCGGACCGATGCCGGTGGTGCCGTCGCAGGGGCAGGGCGGCGCCGGCGAGATCCTGGCGCTCTATCCGCTGTTTGCCGAGCTTACCGCTGGCCTGGAGCTCGAAGTGAAGGAGCGGGGCTCGCTGATCAACGGCTCGCCCTGCGCTGCCGCCCTTGTGGCGGACGCAGCACTTGCCGCGCGTCGTCGCCTCGCCATGGCGCACAAGGTGTTCGCGCTGTCGATCGAAGCGTTTCGTGCGCCGCTCGAGCATTATGATGCAGCGCTCGACGGGCTCTGGGGCGACGAACACGAAGCGGCCGCCTTGCAAGGGTTGCGGCAGTTTCTGGTCGGCGCAGGGGATGGACGGCGCAATTATCAGGCGCCGGTCAGCTACCGCATCGTGCCGCGTGTGCTCGGCCATGCGCATCGGGCGCTGGCCGGCGCCGAGCAGGCGGCGACCGTATCGCTGGCCTCGATCTCGGACAATCCAGTCTATATCCCGCCCGACGCGGCGCACCCGCTGGGGCGCTGCATCTCGACCGGCGGCTATCACAATGCCATGGCGACGCCGGCGCTCGACGATCTGGCGGCGATCTGGGCCGATCTCTGCCTGCTCTGCGACCGCCACGCCTCAAAGCTGCTGAACGGCAAGGTGTCGCTGCTGCCCGACCTGTTGATGACCGGGCGGCATTGGGCCGACAGCGACGGGCACGGCAATGTCGGCTATGTGCCGATGGCGATCACCGGCTATCTCGAACAGGCCAAACTCGCGGCGCAGCGCACCTTCATTCCGGGCACCGAATCGGCCGGCGCCGGCCAGGACGACGTCGCCACCACCGCATTCTTCGCCTGGACCAAGGAAGCGACGGCCGGCCGCTGCCTCGATGCGGCAATGGCGATGCTGGCGATGATCGCCTCGCAGGCCCTGTACGTGACTGAACGCGCCGCGCCGCCGGCATTGCAGGATTTTGTCGCGGATATCAGGAAGATCGTGCCGCCGGTCGACGCCGACCGGGTGCTGGGGCCGGAGCTGGCGAAATTGGCGGAGTGGTTTACCGGTCAAGTGTTTGAAGTGTAGGCCGTCGCCGCCAGTCCTCCTACGCCACGGCTTCGGAGGACACCCTTCGCTTTATCAAGCTCCTGGGTGGCCTGCCACCCGAAGCTCGATAGAGCGAAGGGTGGTGCGGATGAAGGGACTCGAACCCCCACGCCTTTCGGCACTGGAACCTAAATCCAGGGCGTCTACCAGTTCCGCCACATCCGCATTTGTCGGCAATCCCATGTAGCCATCATTCTGTCAATGTCGGGGCGAAAATGTCTGCCGTTGGGGCGGTCATTCGCTGCAACGCGAAGATGGTTGAAAATTGGCCTCGCCTGTGACAAAAGGCGTGTCAAATGTGACGGGACGCGCCGATCCGCTTCTGCAGAATGTGATAAGAAGTAGGAAAAACAAGAACTTATTCACATCTTGGAACGCAGTTTGGAAGAATTTGAGCCGTAATTTCGGTCAAATCGCCAGGTTCCGTACCAAAAGCCATTCCCGGCAAGATTGTACCGGCAGGCTGTGAACGGCAAGACGCCGTGGCAGCCTCTTTGGTGAAGATAAAGGTTTTACGATGCAGGTCACCGAAACGCTCAACTCCGGTCTCAAGCGCGAGATCAAGATCACCGTGCCGGCCGGTGATATGGAAGCCAAGCTGATGGCGCGGCTGTCCGACGCCAGGAACAAGGTCCGCATCAACGGCTTCCGTCCCGGCAAGGTGCCTGTGCAGCATTTGCGCAAGGTCTACGGCAAGTCGTTCATGGCCGAAGTGGTCAATGAGATCCTCAACGATTCGACCCGTTCGATCATCACGGGGCGCGGCGAAAAGGCCGCCATGCAACCTGAAGTGATCATGACGGAAGATGAGAAAGAGGCCGAGAAGATCCTGGCCGGCGGCGCCGACTTCGAATTCCGCCTCAACTACGAGGTCATCCCGGCGATCGAGATCAAGGATTTCTCCGACATCAAGGTGACGCGCCAGGTATTCGAAGTGCCGGACAGCGAGATCGACGAGCAGGTCCAGCGCGTTGCCGAATCGGCGCGCAGCTTCGAGCCGAAGACCGGCAAGGCCGCCGAAGGCGACCGCGTTTTGATCGACTATCTCGGCAAGATCGACGGCGAGGCCTTTTCCGGCGGCGCCGGCACCGACCAGCCGCTGGTTCTGGGTTCCAAGGAATTCATCCCGGGCTTCGAGGACCAGCTGATCGGCGCCAAGGCCGGCGACGAGAAGCAGGTCACGGTCACTTTCCCGGAAAACTACCAGGCAGCGCATCTGGCCGGCAAGGAAGCCACCTTCGACGTCACCGTCAAGGAAGTGTCCAAGCCCGGCGCGCTGGAAATCAACGACGAGATGGCCAAGAACCTCGGCCTGGAATCGCTGGAGCGCCTGCGCGACGTGGTGCGCGGCCAGATCGAGAACCAGTTCGGTTCGATGACCCGCCAGAAGGTCAAGCGCCAGCTGCTCGACCAGCTTGACGCGGCCTATTCGTTCGAGGCGCCGTCGAAGCTCGTCGATGCCGAGTTCAACAACATCTGGACCCAGGTCAACCGCGATCTCGAAGCCGCCGGCCGTACCTTCGCCGACGAGGAGACGACGGAAGAAGAGGCACGCGCCGAATATCTGCGGCTTGCCGAGCGCCGCGTGCGTCTCGGCCTGGTTTTGGCCGAGATCGGCGAGAAGGCCGGCGTCACCGTTTCCGACGAGGAACTGCAGCGCGGCCTGTTCGAGCAGGTGCGCCGCTACCCGGCCAACCAGCAGCAGGAAGCCTTCGAGTTCTATCGCAGCAATCCGGAAGCCCTGAACACGCTGCGCGCGCCGATGTTCGAGGAGAAGGTCGTCGACCATCTGCTCAGCCAGATCTCGGTCACCGACGTCAAGGTCAGCAAGGAAGAGCTGATGGCTGACGACGAAGAGGGCGATACCGCCAAGGCCAAGCCGGCGAAGAAGGCCGCTGCCAAGAAGGCCGACAAGGCTGAAAAGGCCGACGACGCGGAAGAGCCGAAGAAGAAGGCAGCCCCGAAGAAGAAGGCCGCCAAGGACGCCGAATAAGCGTCTGACGACAAGATCAGAAAAGGCCGCCCTCGAGGCGGCCTTTTTCGTTGTGGCGGATGTGCCTTGAGCCACCGCAGCCCACCTGAACCTTTGTACGGTCGACCTGTTCTACCTACCGGCCAGATTCTGTGGTACACAGGTGGCGCAATTCCATCTGGGGAGGAGCGGAGAATCTATTCTGCCGTGCAGGGCGCATGCTGGTGCTACCGGCATGTGCAGACCGTCTGAGGAAAATTTGACGATCAGGGAGGAATGCCATGCGCTTGGTTGCGTTTTTCGCCGTCGTTTCCGTTGCAACTTTCATCGCCAATCCATCGCGGGCACAGGACGCCGCGGCGGGCGAGAAGGTCTTCACCAAATGCAAGGTCTGCCACGTCGCAGACCAAGACACCAACAAGATAGGCCCTTCGTTGCATGGCGTTATCGGCCGGACGGCCGGCACGCATCCGGATTTTAAATATTCCGAAGCCATGATCGCGGCCGGCACATCCGGCGTCAAATGGGATGAGCCGACACTGACGACGTATCTTCACGACCCCAAGGCAATGGTCAAAGGGACGAAGATGGCGTTTCCCGGCCTCAAGAAGGACGAGGACGTCGCCAACGTCATCGCCTATCTGAAGCAATTTTCCCCGTAACCTGGCTCTTCGGCCGGCCAGAGCGTTTCACCGTTTCACGGAAACGGCGATCCGCTCGATCTCTTTGTTCTTACGCAATTCCGGGCGGAACCCCATACACTTTCCTGGAATTGCTCTAGGCTGCCCGGTTTCCATCGATGGTCGTCTCAAATGTCGGTCAAGGAAAGCCTCAAGGATACCGGCGTCCGCCTCTCGGAAGCGACGGCCAGTGATTTCTTTGCGCTCTTGAAGCCTCGGGTCATGGCCCTTGCCGTGTTTACCGCCTTCGTCGGTCTGATGGTGGCGCCCGGCGCGATGAACCCGGTCATCGCCGTGATCGCCATAGGTGCGATTGCGGTTGGAGCGGGAGCGGCCGGCGCGCTCAACATGTGGTACGACGCCGACATCGACGCGCTGATGTCGCGCACGTCAAAGCGGCCGGTTCCGTCGGGCCGCGTCACGGCGGGCGAAGCCCTCGGCTTCGGCCTGGTGCTTTCCGCACTTTCGGTCATGACGCTCGGCGTGCTGGTGGGCTGGCTTGCCGCGTCACTGCTGGCCTTCACCATCTTTTTCTACGTCGTCATCTATACGATGTGGCTGAAGCGCTCGACGCCGCAGAACATCGTCATCGGCGGCGCGGCGGGTGCGGTTCCTCCGATGATCGGCTGGGCAGCGGCCACCGGCGCCATCGGCATTGAAAGCCTGATCCTGTTCCTGATCATTTTCCTGTGGACGCCGCCGCATTTCTGGGCGCTCGCACTGTTCAAGGCCGGCGACTATGCCGCTGCCGGCATCCCGATGATGCCGAACGTGGCCGGCCAGGCCTCGACCAGAAGGCAGATCTTCGCCTATTCACTGCTCCTGGCACCAATCGGCGTGCTGCCCTGGGCGTTCGGATTCACGAGCGGGGTCTATGGGATTGTTTCGGCTGCATTGGGCTCGGGTTTCATCTGGCATGCCTGGAACGCCCTGGTCGTCCTCGACAAGGAGATGAAGCCGGCCAAGGCGCTGTTTGCCTATTCGATCTTCTATCTTTTCGCGATCTTTGCCGTGCTGCTTGCCGATACCATCGCGATACGCGCGTTCATGTCAGCCGGAGGGTGACGGCATGACGCTGTGTTCGGAAACCTCGCCTTCCGGGAGCCTTTTGTAAGAACGGGCGACAAGCTCCAGTCAATGGAGTATATTGATTGCGGTGCAGGTCGCGGTTCGCGTGGCCAGTCATGCAGAACGGCAGCACCGTGAAACCGCGACCTTGCCGGACCTGGTCTGGAGGAACGGGCATGACAAGTTTTCACGTGATTGCAGGCGCCAGCGAAACGCTGGAACACACCAAAATCCGAAAAATCAGCGTTTCCGATCTATTCGATGCGCTCAAGCGCGGTGTTGACGATTTTATGGTCAAACCGTCGCACATCGTCTTTCTCTGCCTGATCTATCCGCTTGTCGGCGTGGTGCTCGCTGCCTGGACTTCGGGCGCCAATGCGTTGCCGATGTTGTTTCCGCTGGTGTCCGGCTTTGCGCTGATAGGTCCATTCGCGGCGATCGGCCTCTATGAGATCAGCCGCAGACGAGAAGCCGGGCTCGACACCTCCTGGACGCACGCTTTCGAGGTCAGGAATTCTCCGGCCCTGCCAGCCATCGCCGCAGTCGGGATCATGCTGGTTGCAATCTTCATCGCCTGGCTTTTGGCGGCGCAGGTGTTCTACGAATATCTCTTCGGCCCGGCTCCGCCTGTATCGATTTCGGGCTTCATCAATGAAATATTTGCCACCGGACGCGGCTGGTCTCTGATTGTCCTGGGGCACGCCATCGGCTTCGTCTTCGCCGCGGTGGTGTTGTGCACGACGGTTGTCGCCTTCCCATTGCTGCTCGACCGCGACGTCGGCGCCTACGAAGCCATCCACACATCGGTGCGAGCGGTGCTGGCGAACCCGATCCCCATGGCTGTCTGGGGACTGATTGTCGCCGTCGCCCTGATCATAGGCTCGCTGCCGGTGTTTGCCGGGCTGGCGGTCGTGCTGCCGATCCTGGGTCACGCCACCTGGCATGTCTACCGCAAGGTTGTGGAGCCGCCATCGTCCCCGACGCGGGTCGGCCTCTGACCCTGCTGATGGGAAGCTTCATCTCCGGTCTTTGACCGGAGATGAAGCTGTGCGTCAGGGCCCCGGTCCGAAGAAGGACAACCGGGTGAGAAGCGTGTAGTCCGCTTCGAAGAGCATCATCGCCACGAACACCAATATCAGAAGCGGCGGCAGGATGATCGCATAGGTCAGGGCCAGCCGCTCCCAGGCCATGTGCATGAACACGGCGACGATCAGCCCGGCCTTGAGGATCATGAAGATCAGGATCAGAGACCATCTGAGATAGCCGTGGATGCCGAGATAATCGACCATGTAGGAGCAGGCGCTGAGGATGAACAGCCATGCCCAGACCACCAGATAGAGCTTGATCGGATGTTCCTGATGAACCTCCGCGACGCCGGTCGATGGCCCTTCATGCGCATGATCAGAGTGCGGCGCGTGTTGCCCGAGGCCGTTTGCGGTTGCTTCAGCCATGTCAGCCTCTCACCAAAGGTAGAAGAATGCGAAAATGAACACCCAGACCAGGTCGACGAAATGCCAGTAGAGCCCCATGATTTCGACGTTCTCGTAGCGACCCCTGCGGCTGGTGAAGAAGCCGGGACGACCGACGTCGTAGTCTCCACGCCAGACCTTTCGCGCCACGATGATGAGGAAGATCACCCCGATCGTCACATGCGTGCCGTGGAAGCCGGTGATCATGAAGAAAGTCGAGCCGAATTGTGCCGCGCCCCAGGGATTGCCCCACGGCCGTACCCCTTCGGTGATCAACTTGGTCCATTCGAAGGCTTGCATGCCGACGAAGGTGGCTCCTAGCGCTGCCGTCAGAAGCATGAGGATTGCGGTTTTGCGGCGGTCGCGGCGATAGCCGAAATTGACCGCCATGGCCATCGTTCCGCTGCTCGATATCAGCACGAAGGTCATGATGGCAATCAGGATCAGTGGAATGTCCGAACCGCCGATGCGAAGCGCAAAGACCTCGCTCGGATTGGGCCACGGCACACGTGTGGAGACGCGCGCGGTCATGTAGGAGAGCAGGAAGCAGCCGAAGATGAAGGTGTCGCTGAGCAGGAAGATCCACATCATGGCCTTGCCCCAGGACACGTTCTTGAACGCGCGCTGATCCGAGGACCAGTCGGCGGCGATGCCTTGCCAGCCTGCGGGCCGCGTCTCCGTTTGGCCGGTATGCGTCAGTGTCGTTTCTGCCATGCTCCTCGACCTCCTAGGTCAGCAACTGCCGGCAAATATCGATGAACGTCGCGGCCCAGCCGGCTAAAAGAGCGAAGATGGCGAGCCAGACGAAAAGCAGGAAATGCCAGTACATGGCGCATAATTCGACGCTGAGGCGAAGCCGTTCCGGCCGTGCCCCGTTCCAGGCGCCGGCGGTTGTCCTGCCCAGGCCCACCAGCCCTCCCACTATATGCAGGCCGTGCATCCCGGTTATCAGATAGAAAAAACTGTTGGCCGGATTGGCGGCCAGAAAATAGCCATCGGCGGTCAGGTCCCGCCATGCCATGAACTGCCCGATGAGGAAGGCGATCGCGGTCAGCCCAGCCGCGGCAAGGCCGAGCCTGACCGTGTCCATCTGGCGCTTGCGCGCCGCGATCGAGGCGCATTGCAGCGCAACGCTGCTCAGCACCAGCATGCCGGTGTTGAGCCAGAGCAGGCGTGGGATGGGCAGCGGCTGCCAGTCCGACAGCGCCATACGCATGAAGTAGGCGCTGGTGAACAGCGCAAACAGGCAGCCGACCACGGCGAGGAAGACACCGAGGCCAATCTTGGCGGTCGGCAGGCTCGATCGGTCGAAGGCGACAAAATCTCCTGCCACACCTTGCTCGAGCCATGGTTTCGCCATCAGCCGCTGATGCGAGAGCCACCAGCCGGCAAAGCCGGCGATCACGAGAAGGAAGACCAGGATGACGCTCATGCCGGCTCCCTGGAGGGGCCGAACGTGCCCGGCATGTTTTGCGGAATGAAGTCCTCCTTGGCGCCCGGCACGCTGTAGTCATAGGCCCAGCGATAGACGATCGGCAGATCCTTGCCGAAATTGCCATGCGCCGGTGGCGTCTGCGGCGTTTGCCATTCGAGTGTCGTGGCTCGCCATGGATTGCCACCGGCCTCGCGCCCATGGCGGATGCTCCAGATAAGATTGAACAGGAAAACGATCTGGGCGAAGCCGACGATAAACGCCATGATGCTGATGAACGAGTTCAGGTGATGCGCCGACTCCGTCATGACCGTCACGTCGGTCAGTTCGGCATAGCGCCGCGGCACGCCCATCAGGCCGATGTAATGCATGGGAAAGAAGATCAGGTAGGCGCCGAGAAATGTGACCCAGAAATGGAACCGGCCGAGCGTCTCGTTCAGCATCCGGCCGGTGACCTTCGGGTACCAGTGGTAGATCGCGCCGAAGATGACGACGATCGGAGCAACACCCATGACCATATGGAAGTGAGCGACGACGAACATCGTGTCCGACAGCGGGACGTCGACGACGACGTTGCCGAGAAACAGCCCGGTCAACCCGCCATTGACGAAGGTGACGATGAAAGCCATGGCAAACAGCATCGGTATGGTGAGATGGATGTCGCCCCGCCACAGCGTCAGCACCCAATTGTAGACCTTGATCGCCGTCGGGATGGCGATGATCAGTGTCGTGGTGGCGAAGAAGAAGCCGAAATAGGGGTGCATGCCGCTGACATACATGTGGTGCGCCCAGACCACGAAGCTCAGCGCGCCGATGCCAACGATGGCCCAGACCATCATCCGGTAGCCAAAAATGTTCTTGCGCGCATGCGTGCTGATCAGATCGGAGACGATGCCGAAGGCCGGCAGCGCCACGATGTAGACTTCCGGGTGGCCGAAGAACCAGAACAGATGCTGGAACAGGATCGGGCTGCCGCCATTGTGCTGTAGCTGTTCCCCCATCTCGACAACTGCGGGCATGAAGAAGGAGGTTCCAAGCGCGCGGTCAAGCAGCATCATCACGCAGGCGACGAACAGCGCCGGAAAGGCGAGCAGCGCCATGACGGTGGCGGTGAAGATGCCCCAGACGGTCAGCGGCAGGCGCATCATCGTCATGCCGCGCGTGCGGGCCTGCAGCACCGTCACGACATAGTTCAGACCGCCCATGGTGAAGCCGATGATGAACAGGATCAGCGAAACGAGCATCAGGATGATGCCCAATTCCTGGCCGCCAGGTGTGCCGGTCATGATGGCTTGCGGCGGATAGAGCGTCCACCCGGCGCCGGTCGGTCCGCCGGGCGCAAAGAAGCTCGACACCAGCACCAGCACGGCAAGGAGGTAGATCCAGTAGCTCAGCATGTTGACATAGGGAAAGACCATGTCGCGGGCGCCGACCATCAGCGGGATCAGGTAGTTGCCGAAGCCGCCGAGGAAGAGTGCCGTGAGCAGGTAGATCACCATGATCATGCCGTGCATGGTGATGAACTGGTAGTAGGCCTCGGGGGTGATGAAATCGAACGTGCCGGGGAAGCCGAGCTGCAGCCGCATCAGCCAGGACAGCACCAGCGCGACCAGGCCGATGGCCGTTGCGGTCGCCGAATACTGGATGGCAATGACCTTGGCGTCCTGCGAGAAGACATACTTCGTCCACCAGCTGTGCGGATGGTAAAGCTCCATTTCCGCGACTTCGGCGGGCGGGACGGCATCTGCAGGCGTGATATCGACCATAGGCGGAGCACCTCCGTGCCCTTCAGCGGGACCCGACAGTTTCGAGTTTTGCCGCAACTTCTAGAGCTGACGCCGTCGCGTTGCCCGGCGCCTGTTCCACCGAGCCCGTCTGCTGCGGCGCCGACAACTGCGCGAACGTCTGCTGCTGGTCGAGCCAGGCCACATAGTCCTGCTCGGTATCGACCATGACGATGCCATGCATCATCGGGTGCCCCTGGCCGCACAGTTCGGCGCACAGAACCTGGAAGGTCCCGGTCTTGGTGGGGGTGAACCAGAAATAGGTGACCGAGCCCGGTATCATGTCCATCTTGGCGCGGAATTCCGGAACGTAGAAATCGTGCAACACATCGATCGAGCGCAGCAGCATCTTGACCGGCTTGCCGACCGGCAGATGCAGGTCGGCCGCTTCGACCACGACGTCGTCCTGGCCGCTGGGATCCTTGGCGATCACGCCCAGCGGATTTTCAGCGGTGACGTCGCGGGTGTCGGATGTGCCGAGTTTGCCGTCCTTGCCGGGCAAGCGGAAGCTCCACTGCCATTGCTGGCCGACGACTTCGACCACGGTTGCGTCGCTTGGAACGTTGACGAACCGGCTCCAGACAAACAGGCCGGGAACCAGCATGGCGGTAACACCCACTCCGGTGACGATCGTCAGCCACCATTCGAGCCGCTTGTTCTCCGGTTCGTAGGCCGCCTGGTTGCCTTCGCGGTGACGGAAGCGGAAAACGCAATAGGCCATGAATAGGACGACTGCGGCGAAGACGACGCCGGTAATCCAAAAGGTGATGATGATGGTGTTGTCGATATAGTCCCAATTCGAGGCAATCGGAGTCCACCACCATGGGCTCAGGAAGTGGAACAACACCGAGCCCACGACGATCAAAACGAGTACAACCACTATGGGCATGTCCCGTTCCTCCCGGTATTTCAGGGGGCGCGAAGCCGTCCCGGGAAAATACCAAGTGCATCATGCGTGATTTGCGATCGAAATTCTAGAGCCGGTTGTGGAAGGAGCGAAAAATTGCTTCTGCGGCGCCCGGACCTTGCTTCGTTGGTGACGCCGGAGCGACACCTGACCCCCCAAATCAGGGAGGGCAGGGGCTGGTTTGATTCGGCTTGCCTTGTTCCAGCGGGATCAAAGCGCCTTGATGATGATGCACCCGGCCAAAAGCAGCACGACGCCGGCGAGCCGCATGCCGGAGACAAGCCGCTGCGGCAGGCGGAACCAGCCGAAGGTGTCGACGAAGATGCCGGCGACCTGCTGGCCGGCCACCGTCAGGCTGACGGCAGCTGCCGCTCCGATGACGGGGATGGCGGTGAACACGGTCGTGACATAGGTGGCGCCGGCAAAACCTCCGAGCCAGCCCCACCAGGGCATCGACGACAGGCCGGCGAGGCGAGGGCGGGGCGTCTTCGTCAGGGCAAGCGCGATCAGAAGCACCGCGGCCATGGCCAGCATCGCCACCAGGAACGAGATGGTGCCGACCGCAAACGGCGCGCCGCCAAGGTCGTGCCGAAGCAAGGCGTTTACAGCGCCTTGCACCGGAAGCACGGCGCCTGCCAGCAGCGCCAGTCCGATCCACCCTGGTCTTGAGGATGCGGTATTGTCGGCCGCGCCCTTCTGTCCCAGAACGATGAGGGCAGCCCCGGCAAGCAAGACGAGCATGCCGAAGGCAGGCCCGGCTCGCAGTCCGGCTTCGGGGATCCCGAGCCAGCCGAACGTGTCGAGGGCGAAGGATGCAAGCATCTGCCCAGCGATGAAGAGCCCGACGGACACGACGGCGCCAAGGCGAGGGAACAGAAGAATGGTCGAAACAACGTAGAAGGCCGAAGCCATGCCGCCGATCGCATGCCACCATTCGGCTTGCCGAACGGCAAGCAGAGCCGGTGTCGTTCCGGTGAGGGCCGTGATCGACAACAGCACGATGGCGCCGACCGCGAGCTGAAGCGTGGTCGCGGCAAAGGGTGAGCCGACCGCCTTTGAAAGTTGGGCGTTGGCGCCAGCCTGCACCGCAAGCAGGCCACCGGCGACAAGCGCCAGAGGGACGAAGAGGATTTCCACGATCGTACTCCTTGAATGTGGGTGCTGCGGCTAGGGCATGATCCCAAAAAGTGGGTACCGGTTTTTCGAAAAGATCATGCTCCAACAAAGGGTTAGGTCATGATGAGATTTCAACCAAATCTCATCATG
Source organism: Mesorhizobium sp. M0062 (assembly GCF_040323125.1). NCBI lineage: Bacteria > Pseudomonadati > Pseudomonadota > Alphaproteobacteria > Hyphomicrobiales > Phyllobacteriaceae > Mesorhizobium > Mesorhizobium sp. M0062. The sequence goes on along the minus strand of NZ_JAMYUO010000007.1, from coordinate 206,853 downwards.
ATCTAAGCGGCAGCCGATGCTTCGGCAGGGCGGGAACGGCAATGCCTCTGACAACTGCGGAGCGTCGGCCTATGGCGGCATACCAACGCGCCAGGTCTGGCGCGTCATCGAGGCTGAGGCCGAGCCTGGTGACGGCCGCGTTGATCCATGGCCATGTCATCACATCGGCGATGCCGTAGCTTTTGCCGACGATGTGCTCATGGTGCTTTAGCCGGCTATCGAGAACTCGGAAGACACGTCCGGTTTCGCGCTCAAAACGCTCGATCACGTAAGGGATTTTTTCCGGCGCGAAAATTTTGTAATTCCACAATTGGCCAAGCGTCGGGCCGACATGGGCCGCCTGGAACAAGGTCCAGGTCAGCGTATCGTCCGCTTCCTGCGCGCCCACCGGCTGAAGCTTGCCCGACCGTCGCGCCAGGTAGTGCAGGATGGCGCCGGATTCGAAGACCGTGCGGCCGGCGTCCCGGTCGACGATCACCGGGATCTTGTTGTTGGGATTGAGCGCCAGCAAATCAGGCTTGGTCTGGTCGCCCTTTTCGATGTCGACCAAGCGGACCGAGTAGGGCAGGCCGACCTCTTCCAGCATGATCGAGGCCTTGTGCCCGTTGGGTGTCTGGCAGGTGTAGAGTTCTATCGGCGTCATGGCTCTTCTCCGCGACCGTTCTTTCGTCGTCGGACTCATATGGCGTGCGCGCATGCGCAGATCGACATGCCGATTCGCCCGCTTGCTCTGCGTTTTTGCACAGTGAAGCGTCATTTTGACTCGCAGAGCGCAGCGCTTTCTTTTATCTTTCTGCAAGAATGCACAGCTCACGCGATATCGACTGGGAAGATCTGCGCATGGTGCTGGCCGTCGCCGATGGCGCTTCGCTGGCGGCGGCGGCTCGGATCCTGGGCGTGAACCACACGACTGTGCTGCGGCGCGTCAACGCCTTCGAGGCGCGGCTGGGTATCCGCCTTTTCGATCGGCTGCCGACTGGCTATGCCCTCACCGCGGGCGGCGAGGAACTGCTGGGCGCGGCACGCACAATGGCCGAAACGGTCAATGAACTGGCGCGCAAACTGTCGGGGCAGGATCTCAGGTTCGAAGGCAGGTTGCGGGTCACCACCACCGATACGCTGATGGCGTCGGTGCTGCCGCCGATCCTGGCGGCGTTTCATAAGCTCCATCCCGGCATACGGGTCGAGGCGATGACGCAGAATTCCATCGCCAACCTGACGCAAAGGGATGCAGACGTGGCGATCAGGCCGGTGTCGCAACCGCAGGAAATCCTGGTCGGCCGGCGCATTTCGGGCGTCGCCTTCGCCGCCTACGCGACACGTTCCTATGCCGAAACGCTACCCCCGGAGCCGAGACTGGGTGCGCTGCGCTGGATCGCGCCCGACGACAGCCTAGCCAACACCGGCGTCGCCCGCTGGATGCGGTCGTCGCTGCCCGATGTCGAGATCGCCATGCGCGCCGATTCCCTGGTGACGATGTCGCATGCGGCGGGCGCCGGAATCGGGGTTGCGGCGCTGCCCTGTTATCTCGGCGACAGCCTGCCCGGGCTTGTAAGGGTCGCAGGGCTGATCGAGGAGATCGGCTCGGCGCTGTGGGTGCTGGTGCACGACGATTTGCGCCGCACGGCGCGCGTCCACGCCTTCACCAAATTCGTCTCCGGCGAATTGCAGCAGCGGCGCGACCTTCTTGAGGGCAGGCTCGGCGCCGGAGCTTGAGACGCACGCCAGCTGACGCTGGGGTTCAACTCCGCAACAGGTTCCCAAGCTCGGCAACCGTCATCACGCGCCCGAACACCTTGCCTATGATGTCGAGGGTTGCATTGTGCGATGCCTCGTCCAGTCCGCCATTGGCGTCGCTGATGAAAGCCACCTTGTAGTCGCGCATGAAGGCGCTCCGCGCGGTGGATTCGCAGCAGATGCTGGTCACGGTGCCGATGATGATCACCGTGTCGACCCGGCCTGCGCCACGGATGTTGCGCAACACGGTCTCGAGCTGCGTGTTGTGGAAGGCATCGTAGCGGTGCTTCTTGATGACGACATCCCCAGGCAAGGGCGCAAGCGCGGCGACGATTTCGGCGCCGGCGCTGCCTTCCCGCATGCCTTTGGTTTTCAGCTTCGGCTGATAGCCGGTTTCCAGCGGCGAGATATCGAAATGGTCGCTGAGCACATGCTGGGTGTAGATAACCGGGACGCCTTGCGCGCGGCAAAGCTCGACCACCTGCCGCATCGCCGGAATGCGATGGCGGCCATGGCCACTTCCATGACGGCGCCCTCATCGACAAAGTCGCTTTGCATGTCGATGACCAGAAGGGCTGCGCGTTGCTTGTCGAACGGCCATGGTTCGTCGCCGGGCTGGGGCATTGCGTGTTTCCTGTTTCCGACGTTGATCAGGTGAGCAGCAGGCTCTTCATCGAGACATCGCAATTCCTGCCGATGACGATGTGATCGTGGATGGATGGCGAGATCAAGGTCGTGGCAATCTCGCAGCGAGCTCCGGGATTGGTTTGGGCGACTTGACGCGTCCTCGCTTGGCCTACGGGTCGATGACCGCGATCGCATCGATCTCTATCAGGTAGCCGGGAGACATCACTGCTATCCCGACCACTACGTTTGCTGGCTTGTGATCGCCGAACAGCTCGACCTGGGCCGCTTCGATGATCGGCACGTGTTCGTCGCGTTTGTAATCGACGATGTAGATCGTGATCTTGCAGACTTGCTCGGGCCGAGCGCCGGCGGCAGCAAGCGCTCGGCCGAGATTCCCGAACGCCAGGCGCGCCTGGACTGCGAAATCACCATGGCCAACGAGCTTGCCGTGCATGTCTTCTGGCTGCTGGCCCGAGACGAACACCAGCTTGCTTCCTGTCGCAACGACGACCTGGGAGTACATTTCCGGAATCGGCAGATCATTTGGATTTATGCATTCGAGCGTCATTGAATAGATCTCCTGCAATGGCTGACGGGAACTGGCTGCTTCGTATTCGCGAGTCTACGACATTGTCGCCGAAGCGGGCGCTTCCGTCGCAATATCACTTCTACACCGCAAGCGTGGGCGTTTGAGCCAAGCCGGAATGTTGCTGATTGGCTCGCGAGCGGTGGCGTTTGGGATGACGGCACCGGCGCCCATCAGGCTCAGATCAGCAGCAGGCCCTTCATCGAGGCATTGCCTTTCTTGCCGATGATGATGTGGTCGTGGACGGCGATGCCGAGCGGCTTGGCGCTGTCGATGATCTGCTTGGTCATTTCGATGTCCGCACGCGATGGTGTCGGATCACCTGATGGGTGATTATGCACCAGGATGACGGCGCTGGCCGACAGTTCGAGCGCGCGCTTGATCACTTCGCGCGGATAGACCGGCGTGTGGTCCACGGTGCCGACCTGCTGTACCTCGTCGGCGATCAGCACGTTCTTCTTGTCGAGGAACAGGATGCGGAAATGTTCGCGGTTCTCGAACGCCATCGCCGAGCGGCAGTACGCAAGAAGCTGCGTCCAGTTGGACAGCACCTCGCGGTCGCGAACCTCGGTCCGCGCCATGCGCTGCGCGGCAGCGGCAATCACCTTCAGGTCGACCGCCACGGCGGGGCCGATGCCCTTCACCTCCTGCAGCAGCGCCACCGGTGCGCCAAGCACTTCGCCAAAAGTGCCGAAGCGCGCCAAAAGCGCCTTGGCGATCGGCTTGGTGTCGACGCGCTGGATCAGGCGAAACAGCAGCAGTTCGAGAAGTTCGTAGTCGGGCAGGGCGTCTGCGCCGCCGGCAACGAAGCGCTCGCGCAAACGGTCGCGATGGCCGTGATAGTGTGGCTTCTCCGTCGATTTGTCTCTTGGTGCCTTGTCCTTCGCCGGTGGTTCAAGCCACCGCTCGGAGAAGAACCCCCGTTCGTCGTCACCGCTGTTCCCCATCCATCCCCCACACTCCCCGAAGGCTTCGACGGCAGATTAGAGCGGTAAGCAGCGCGCGGTCGAGTTTTTTCGGCGACGGCGCCTCAAAGCTGCGGCTTGAGGCGATCTTGTTTTCAGCTGACCGGCGGCAGGCCGGGGCGGTCGAGCTTGTTTGGCGACAGGGTGAAAATCTCGCAGCCAGTTTCGGTGACGCCGATCGTGTGTTCGTACTGCGCCGACAGCGAGCGGTCGCGCGTCACCGCCGTCCAGCCGTCCGACAGCACTTTCACATGCGGCCGGCCAAGATTGATCATGGGCTCGATGGTGAAGATCATGCCCGGCCGCATCTCGACGCCTTCCGAGGCGGTGCCATAGTGCAGGATGTTGGGTGCGTCGTGGAACAGCTGGCCAACGCCGTGGCCGCAGAAATCGCGCACCACCGAGCAGCGCTCTGCCTCGGCATAGGTCTGGATGGCGGCGCCGATGGCGCCGGTGCGGGCGCCGGGCCGGACCGCCGCGATGCCGCGCATCAGGCACTCGTGGGTGACTTCGAGCAGGCGTTCGGCGGCGCGCTTGATGGTGCCGACGGGATACATGCGCGAGGAATCCCCGTGCCAGCCGTCGAGGATGTAGGTGACATCGATGTTGACGATGTCGCCTTCCTTCAACGGCTTGTTGTCTGGAATGCCGTGGCAAACGACGTGGTTGATCGAGGTGCAGGACGATTTGGTGTAGCCGCGGTAGTTGAGCGTCGCCGGTAGCGCGCCTTGGTCCATGCCGAATTCGAAGACGAAACGGTCGATGGTCTCGGTGGTGACACCCGGCTGGACCATCGGCACCAGTTCATCAAGGCAGCGCGCGGTGAGATCGCAGGCCTTGCGCATGCCGGCAAATCCTTCTTCGCCGTAGAGGCGGATCTGGCCGGTGTTCCTGAGGGGTGCCGTGGCGGCGTCGAGATAGGTGACCATAGTGTCCGTTTGCCTGTAAGCGGGCGGCGCATATCAGCCCGTTAGAAAATTTCCCCAGATTTGGCACTGCAAGCCGCAAGGTTCAAGGAAGAACTGCCGGCAATGGACTGATACTGGCGATTTTCCTGGCTTGTACGGCCGCTCAGATGACATCCAGGTGCGCGATCTCCTCCGAATGCCGAGATCGCACTGACGACACATTTTCGCGCAAAAGCAGCCAAAGCAACTTTTGACGACGAACGGCGTTGCTGTGGTCGACGCCAGTTCGGGAGATATAGAATGGACAGATTGCAATTCGAGGTGCCGGTGCGCATCGCGCCCGCGCCCGGGCTGCCGGTAGAGGAAATATACAGCGTCGAACAGGCGCTGGATATCCTGCATGACTGGCCAAAGAAGCGACAGGGCAAGGTCTATGAGGCGGCGTTCAATGCCTGCTTCGGGGCCACGGTGGATGTGGTCAAGACTGAGGATGCCTGGCGCGCCTTCATGGCGTTTTGCCGGGTCAGTGGCCTGCTGGCCAGGGATATGATGGTTACGGCCAAGCGCGCCGGCGAGGCGAGGGGCCTGAGGGTCTAGAGTTCTGCTTGGCCTGGAGGCCGGCCAACCGACTCGTTCCAATCGGCGCGGACTCCGCGGCGTTAAGGTTCCGTTTCCGACTTCACAGCTAGGCATGAGCCATAGAGCAGCGTCTGATTCGTTGCGTCGGTTTCATGGTGCAGAACATGTCTTCAGCCAATGTGCGTACCTTCCCGCTAGATCGGCAGACCGTGCTGGTGCGCGAGGTCGCCGCAAGGCTGGGCAGACTGCACGGCGACACGGCCACGTCGTTCTGGAAGGCCACGGCGCGCGAACTCCTCGACAAGGCGGTCGCAGCCGGCAGCGATGCAGCTTCGGCGGCCAACGATGTCCGCCGGTTTTTTGCCGCGGTCCAGGACGAGATGCATTTCAAGGCGGACGATGCCGCACCGGGGCAGCGCCGGACGCGCACCCGCCTCTAGCTTCGAACAGAGCACCGACACGCGCTCACTGTGGCCAACCGTGGACCGGTCTTGGCGTCGACGGATCTCGGGTCTTACGCTGTCGATTGTGCCGTCCCAGCCACGGCGAGCGCCTTGTTGAACGCGAGACAGGCGATGAAATACTGGTCGCGCTCGGCCCTGGCGACGTCGGTCATTGCCAAGGAAATCGTCGAGCGCTATGGCGGGACCGTCACGCCGGAGAACCTGCCTGACGGATGGCTTTTGCAGATGGTGGGATCGACGCGGTTTAGCGCAAGGCGTCGGCCTCTCGGCGATCCCTGTGCCGGTCCGGTCCGAATCGGCTATGCCTGCGCGATGCAGGAAACGTCTCTCTACATCCCGGTGAAGCGGTTTCTCGAGAGCCTGGAGTTCACGGTCAAGGGCGAAGTCGGCCACTGCGATATCGTGGCGGTGCGCGACGGCGAGCCGCCTGTGCTGGTCATCTGCGAACTGAAATTGCAGTTCAACCTCGAACTGGTGCTGCAAGGTGTCGATCGCGCCGCGGCATGCGACGAAGTGTGGCTGGCGGCGCGCATGTCGGCGCGTGGCAAGGGCCGCGAGCACGACCGCCGTTTTCGCGCGCTGTGCCGGCGGCTCGGCTTCGGGCTTCTGGCTGTCAGCGGCAAGGGGGAGGTCGAATTGCTGCTCAGCCCGGCGGCTCTGCCGCCGCGCCGCGATCCGAAGCGCCGCTCCCGGCTGATGGAGGAACACCGGCGCCGGCGCGGCGATCCGGTGGTCGGCGGCGGTTCGCGCGCGCCGATCATGACCGCCTACCGGCAGGATGCGCTGGCCTGCGCCGCAGCCATGACCGACGGGCCGAAACGCCCGCGCGATCTGAAAGCGATTTCGCCACGCGCGCCCAGCATCCTCTTGGACAATGTCTATGGCTGGTTCGCCAGGGCCGAGCGCGGCGTCTACGCGCTGACCGAGGGTGGCCACGCGGCGTTACAGCGCTGGCCGCAGGTAGCGCACGACCAAGGGTGAGTGCCGGAGATTGCCGCGAGCAGGCGCCGAGGGAAACCTCGGCACGGCAGCCGCTGTTCGCCGTTTCAACCGATTCGCCGCGCCACCGTTCCAGCCGCTGCTAGTTCGGCGGCTGCCGCGAGGCTTCTTGTTTTCCTGAAAGATCTGGTACGCCCAAGGGGAATCGAACCCCTGTTACCGCCGTGAAAGGGCGGTGTCCTAACCGCTAGACGATGGGCGCGCTCAGACGAAGCGGCTTATAATTGCGTTGTTGCCAACCGGCAACCCATCAGCCGCCAGATGCGGAAACTTTTTTCAAGAGGGGCGAAAACGGCCAGTTTGGTGAGCCAGCGCAGGTTTTCTGGCCTCGCGTCGTTGCACATCTTTGGACGAACGCGCCGCGCAGTCGTCATCCTCGCGTCTGCGCTGCGTCGCTGCGCTCCTTGCTTCGCCATAGGATGACGAAGTCGCGGGTGCCTCGGCAAATCTCGAACGTCGCTGATAGGTAATCGGAAAAAACGGCGGGCTGCTAACAGCCCCTCGGCCCGTTTGCCGAATGGGGATGCTAACCCCGCCGGCGGCAGCGCCAGTTCCAGTCGCGCTCGGGGCCGACGTCGACGTGAACGGATTCGGTATGGCAGTAGGTGCCGACGCCGCCGCGGCCGGGCATGGTTCGGATGTAGCTCGCCAGTTCCCATTTGGAGACGCCGGGAACCTGGATGTCGGCGGCGGCGCAATACATGTGCAGCGAATTCTTGGCGCCGTTGGCGCGGCGGTTGCGGGCCGGGTCGCGGTAGCCTGATGTGACCATCATCTTGCGGCCGTAATGGCCTTCGATGGTCTTCAGCACACGCACCAGCGACGGCTTCAGGCAGGCGACGTCGACGCTCTCGTTTTGCTTCAACAGGCCATTGGGCGCCAGCCGGGCGAGGCCGGCGGCGGAGGCCACCTGATAGGCGCCGCCCGAACCCTCGTCCTCGTTCAGGTCGACGTCGCTTTCGTCGTCGAGGCCGGATTTGCGCTTGATCTCGAACAGCGCCGTCTGGCGCACGCCGGGCAAGGCATCGCTGCCGGTGATGTGGTTGCTCTCGTTGCCAAGCGAGGCAAGCTGCAAGGGCTTGTCGGCGGAATTGGCTGACGCTAGCGTGATGATCGGCTTTGCCGGGACGGCCTTCTGGGAAGCAACCGCAGGCTGTTCGCCCGAGCGCGAGTTGACCAGCGGAGCAGGTGCCGCCGAGGTTGGCGTGGTGCTGAACAGTGAGGCCAGGAAGCCCTTCTTCGGCGTGTCGATCTGCTGGGGCGCGGCGGTCACGTAGACCTCGTTGGTCGCGGGTGCCGCTGCCGTCGCTTTCGGTGCGGTCACGCCGGCATCGGCGGCGGCGATCTTCTGCGCCACGGCGTCCGTTGCGGCCGCGGTCTGTGCTGACTGCTGCAGCGACTGCGGCGTCTGGCCGACAATGGTTTCGGAGCCGGCGGGAACATTGACCGGGAAGCCGGTGCCGGGCTTGGCCACCGGCACATAGGCGACCTGCTCGGGCAGTGTCGCATCGCCCGCTGCCGTCATCATCATCTGCGGCCCGGTGGATGTGACCTGCACGGTCGAATCGCCCGGCGCCGCAGGGCTGGCGCCGGAAGCCGCGGCGATGTCAGAAGCGGTCGCGTTGTAGCCAGGCATGCCGGCGGACATTGTGGGGTCGCCAGCGGAGGTGCAGGACGCCAGAAGCACGGAGAAAAGCGCTGCCGCTATAGTGCGACCTTCTCTCCCCGCGAGACGCGATCCTACTGATTTCAAAACTAGATTCCCCCTCGGTGTCCGGTCGGCCTGCTATTGGTGCGGCGTCGAAACGTTCACATCCAATAACCTTGTGTTCCCAAACCGGAAACGAGACTTGTGTCAATTCTGCAAGCCTCTGAATTATTTGCTCGTTGGAGGCCAATTGAGGCTTCTTGAAGGTTGACGACACCATTTCGCCCCGTTTTGCCGGCCCGTCAACTCACCAGACATTACATTCCGTTACACACAGGCACCTGCAAAAGGTGCCGGCGTTACACGCGGACCTTCACATAGGTGCCGGGGGCATCACCCAGGGTTTTCATATTCTTGCCCGGTTTGCGGGCCGGAACGAGGGTGTCGTCCTGGGTTTCGATCCAGTGCTGCCAGTGCGTCCACCAGGAGCCGGGATGCTCCACCGCCGAGGCGAGCCACTGGCCAAAATCGCCCGTCGGTTTGCCGCCGGTCCAGTACTGGTATTTCTTGGCTGCCGGCGGGTTGACGACACCGGCAATGTGGCCGGAACCAGCCATCACAAACTCGACGTCGCCGCCGAAATATTGCGAGCCGAGAAACACCGAAAGGGCCGGCGCGATGTGATCTTCCTTCGACGCCAGGTTGTAGACCGGGATGGTGACGTCGGCCAGCGACACAGTGCGGCCGGCGAGTTCCATCACGCCACGAGTCAGATTGTTCTCGAGATAACAGTTGCGCAGGTAGAAGGAGTGGTTTGCAGCCGCCATGCGGGTGGAATCGGCGTTCCAGTAGAGCAGGTCGAAGGGCAGGGGATCCTTGCCGCGCATGTAATTGTTGATGACATAAGGCCAGATCAGGTCGCCCGAGCGCAGCATGTTGAAGGCGGTCGCCATCTTGGTGCCGTCGAGGTAGCCCTTTTCGTTCATCGATTTCTCGACCGCTGCCACCTGGTCCTCATCGACGAAGACTTTCAGGTCGCCGGCATGGGTGAAGTCGACCTGCGTGGTGAAGAAGGTCGCCGATTTGATGCGGTTGTCGCCTTCCTGTGCCAGCAGTGCGAGTGCGGCCGCCAGCAGCGTGCCGCCGACGCAATAGCCGATGGCGTTGACCTCTTTCTCGCCGGTCGCCTTCTCGATCATGTCGAGGCCGTATTGCAGGCCTTCCCGTATGTAAGCTTCCCAGCCCTTGGCGCCGTGCCGCTCGTCGGGATTGATCCAGGAGATGACGAACACGGTATGGCCTTGCTCGATCGCCCAGCGGATGAAGGACTTTTGCGGGTTGAGATCGAGGATGTAGAACTTGTTGATCCAGGGCGGGCAGATCAGCAGCGGGCGCTTGAGCACCGTCTCCGTCGTCGGATCGTACTGGATAATTTCGGCGACATCGCTGCGGCCGACCACCTTGCCGGGAGATGTCGCGACGTTCTTGCCGATCTCGAAGGGCGAATAGTCAGCTTGTCTCAGCTTCAGGTCGCCCTTGCCGGCGGCGATGTCTTCGGCCAGCATCTTCATGCCGCGCACCAGGTTTTCTCCATTCGAGGCGACGGTTTCTCGAAACAGCTCCGGATTGGTCAGGATGAAGTTCGACGGCGAGATGGCATTGGACACCTGCTTGACGTAGAAGCTCGCCTTGTGGCGGGTGTGGTCGTCGAGGCCTTCGGCGTGCTCGACCAGGTCGGCCGCCCAGCGCGAGGTGACGAGATAGGCCTGTTTGAGGAAATCGAAGAAAGCGTTGCGACCCCATTCGGGGTCTTGAAAACGCTTGTCGCCGCGCTCGGGCTTGACCGCATCGTCCGGCGCTTCGGCATTCGGGCTAACCTTCTGGATGGCGTTGCCCCAGACCGTCATGTAGCCGGCGAACAGTCGCGTCTGCGCTTCCAGCGCGCGTTGCGGGTCGGCCAGCCAATATTCGCTGAGCTTGGAAAAGGTTTTGACCATGTCGACCACGGGTTCGGCGACATGATCGCGCACCTCGCCTTTTTCGCGCGGCTCGGCCCAGGCCGAGGCGGCTTTGCCGGCCTGTTCGACCATGCGCGCCATGTTCAACGCGAAGCGTTCCGGGTCTTTCACCAGATATTGCTCGACGGTCGAAGATTGATCATCTTCCGCTTTGCTCGAATCAGGTGTTTTGGACATGGCTCGCGGGGTTCCTCCCGAGGCGTTTTCTTGACATATTATCATGGGACATCTGACCGGGTCCAATGCGCTGTACCCCGGCTGCCAGGAAAACAATATGACGATTAACACCGGCGAGACCATTTTTTCGGGGGCAGGCCGCTTTTGCCGCATCGCGGTTGCAATCGCCTGTCTGGCGCCAGGGCTGCTGGCGGCAAGTGGCTGCACGAGCGCCAACACCGGCAACGGGATGAATGTCGGCCTGACCCAGGGCGCGCAGGACACCGGCTCTTATCCCAATCTCAACATCCCACCGCAGGTGGCGGCAAAGCAACTCACCCCTGAGGAGACGCAGGCCAAGCTTGCCCAGTTGAAGGGCGAACAGCAGGGGCAAGTGGCCAAGGGCGGCGGCGGTGCCCCGTCCACCAGCCCGGCGGCGCTGAATTCGCTGGCGAAGAACCATGGCAAGGACACGCTGAAGCAGATCGAAGCCAAATGCGATCCCGCCCTCGACCCTACCTGCAAATAAGGCTATATCGCGCGCCGAAAGCGGTCTTTGCCAAGGGCGCCTAGCCAAGCCAACTGTGCTGAAGCCAATCTTAAATCGTCTGGAACTGACATGGAAGAATTTCACAAGGTCCGCCGGCTTCCGCCCTACGTGTTCGAGCAGGTCAACCGGCTGAAGGCCAGCGCCCGTTCGCGCGGCGCTGACATTATCGACCTTGGCATGGGCAATCCCGACCTGCCGACTCCGAAGGCGATCGTCGACAAATTGTGCGAAGTGGTGCGCGATCCGCGCACGCATCGCTATTCCTCCTCGCGCGGCATCCCAGGTCTGCGCCGCGCCCAGGCCGCCTATTATCAGCGCCGTTTCGGCGTGAAGCTCAATCCCGACACGCAGGTGGTGGCGACGCTCGGTTCGAAGGAAGGCTTCGCCAATATGGCGCAGGCGATCACCGCGCCGGGCGACGTGATCCTGTGCCCCAACCCGACCTATCCGATCCATGCTTTCGGCTTCATCATGTCGGGCGGCGTCATCCGTTCGCTGCAGGTCGAGCCGGATGACGGCTTCATCCCGGCGCTCGAGCGCGGTGTCCGTCATTCGATCCCGAAGCCACTGGCATTGATCCTCAACTATCCGTCTAACCCGACGGCGCTGGTCGCCTCGCTCGATTTCTACAAGGACGTGGTCGCCTTCGCCAAGAAGAACGACATCATCATCCTGTCGGACCTTGCCTATTCGGAGATCTATTTCGACGGCAATCCGCCGCCTTCGGTGCTGCAAGTGCCGGGCGCCATCGATGTCTGCGTCGAGTTCACCTCGATGTCGAAGACCTTCTCCATGCCCGGCTGGCGCATGGGCTTTGCCGTCGGCAATGAGCGGCTGATCTCGGCGTTGACGCGGGTGAAGTCCTATCTCGACTACGGCGCCTTCACGCCGATCCAGGTGGCGGCGGCGCATGCGCTGAATGGCGACGGCGCCGACATCGCCGAAGTGCGCGAGGTCTATTTGAAGCGCCGCGACGTCATGGTCGATGCCTTCAGCCGCGCCGGCTGGACCATTCCGGCACCGGCTGCCTCGATGTTCGCCTGGGCGCCGATCCCGGAGCCGTTCAAGCATCTCGGCTCGCTTGAGTTTTCCAAGCTCCTGATCGAGCACGCCGACGTGGCGGTGGCGCCGGGCATCGGCTTTGGCGAGCATGGCGACGATCACGTCCGCATCGCGCTGGTCGAGAACGAGCACCGGATCCGGCAGGCGGCGCGCAACATCAAGCGCTTCCTGGCGTCCAGCGCCAAGCAGCCGAACAATGTGGTGCCGCTCGCCGCGCATCGCTAAAGTCGCCGCACATCTTATTCGAGTAGATTTTTTGAGGGGCGTCGCCGGGCATGGCTGAAGCGTTGCGTGTTGGAATTGCGGGTCTGGGTACGGTCGGCGCCTCGGTGGCGCGCGTGCTGCGCGACAAGGCAGCGGAGCTGACGCGCCAGTGCGGACGCGATGTCATCGTCACGACCGTTTCCGCGCGCGATCCCAAGCGCGACCGTGGCGTCGACCTCAGCGCCGCCAAATGGTTCGACGATCCGATCAAGATGGCGCAGGCCGCCGATATCGACGTCTTCGTCGAACTGATCGGCGGCGATGAAGGGGCAGCGCGCGCGTCGGTCAAGGCAGCACTTGAAGCCGGACGTCATGTCGTCACCGCCAACAAGGCGCTGTTGGCCAAGCACGGCGTGGCGCTTGCCGAAATCGCCGAGAAGAAGGGCGTGCTGCTCAACTACGAGGCGGCAGTTGCCGGCGGCATCCCGGTCATCAAGACGATGCGCGAGGCGATGGCCGGCAATTCGGTCACCCGCGTCTTCGGCATCCTCAACGGCACCTGCAACTACATCCTGACCCGCATGGAGGCCGAGGGCATCTCCTTCGACGAGTGCCTGAAGGACGCGCAACGGCTGGGTTATGCAGAGGCCGACCCGACTTTCGATATCGAGGGCCATGACACGGCGCATAAATTGTCGATCCTGACCAGCCTGGCCTTCGGCACCAGGATCGCCGCCAACGACATCTACATGGAAGGCATTTCCAATATCAGCCAGGCCGATATCCGCGCCGCGGGCGACCTTGGCTACCGGATAAAACTGCTCGGTGTCGCGCAGCGCACCGACAGCGGCATCGAGCAGCGTGTGCACCCGACCATGGTGCCGACCGCGTCGGTGATCGCACAGGTGCATGGCGTGACCAATGCAGTGGCCATCGAAACCGACATTTTGGGCGAACTGCTGCTCTCCGGCCCCGGCGCCGGCGGCAACGCCACCGCGTCCGCCGTGGTCGGCGATATCGCCGACATCGCAAAGAGCCGGCCGGGCTTCCAGCACGGTCCGGTGTTCGGCCTGCCGGCCAAGGAACTGCGCCCCTACAAGAAGGCGCAGATGCGCAGCCATGCCGGCGGCTATTTCATCCGGCTGACCGTGCACGACCGCATCGGCGTCTTCGCCGCGATCGCCAAGCGCATGGCGGACAACGACATTTCGCTGGAATCGATCGTCCAGCATGCCGTCAGCGGCGAGACGGACGCGCAAAAGACGGTGATCCTGGTCACCCACGAGACGACGGAAGCAGCGGTGCGCAAGGCTGTCGACGGCATCACCAAGGACGGCCACCTCACAGACAAGCCGCAGGTTATCCGCATCGAGCGTGCGGGCTAGGCCAAGTCATTTTTCTCCTTTAACGGATTGATACTGCTGCTGAAAAGTGGTTCAGACGCCATAATGCTCTATCTCTTTGATTTGGAGCCGGATTGAGATTTCAGGTCGAACCCACCAATCATCATCGGGCTCTGGCGGAGGCGTGAGCCGCGAGATCAAGGCGCGTCACCAGGATGTGGAAAAGTTTTGAGACTTTCCTGTTTAGCCGTCGCATATTGCCGGAAATGACAATCTATAGATTACGCCTCCTATGACGGGCGACAAACGCTTCTTCCTCGATGTCAGGCAGTCGGCGACCGGTGTTTCCTGGGAACACCGGTTGAGCGAGCGGCAGGACATGACTGCGCTCGCCATAGCGCAGGGCCACGGCGTGCCCGACATTGTGGCGCGCGTGCTCGCCGGGCGCGGCGTCACCGCGGACCAGGCCGAGCGCTTCCTCGATCCGACGATCCGCAATCTGTTGCCGGATCCGGCTTCGCTGACCGACATGGGCAAGGCTGCGACCCGCATCGCCGAAGCGGTCATGGCCAAGGAGAAGGTGGCAATCTTCGGCGACTACGATGTCGACGGCGCCGCCTCTTCGGCGTTGCTCAAACGCTTCCTGACGCATTTCTTGGTGCCTTCGGAGATCTACATTCCCGACCGCATCTTCGAGGGCTACGGCCCCAATCCGGAGGCTATGCGCGAACTGGTCTCGCGCGGCGCGACGCTGATCGTCACCGTCGATTGCGGCACCAACAGCGCTGTCTCCATTGATGCCGCCAAGGCCGCAGGCGCCGATGTGGTGGTGCTCGACCACCATCAGGTCGGCGGCCCGCTGCCGGAGGCGACCGCGGTCGTCAATCCCAATCGCGAGGACGACCTTTCCGGGCAAGGCCATTTGTGCGCCGCCGGTGTCGTCTTCCTCACTCTGGTGCAGACGGCGAGGGTCCTGCGCAGCCGATTGCCCGACGCAGCGCCACCGGACCTGTTGTCGTTGCTCGACTTGGCGGCGCTGGCCACGGTTTGCGATGTGGTGCCGCTCATCGGCGTGAACCGCGCTTTCGTCGTCAAGGGACTACAGATGGCGCGGCAGCAGAAGAATGAGGGGCTCGCCACACTGGCGCGGGTGTCCCGCATTGGTGAGCCGATAAGCACCTTTCATCTCGCCTATCTGATTGGGCCGCGCATCAATGCCGGCGGCCGCATCGGCGATGCAGCACTTGGCAGCCGGCTGCTCGCCACCGACGATCCGGTTGAGGCCAGGACCATTGCCGAGACACTCGACCGGCTCAACCAGGAACGCCAGCAGATGGAGCTGGAGATGCTGGCAGCGGCGCGCGCGGAGGCTGACGCCGAACTTGCCGGCGGCAACGGGCCGGCCATCATCGTCACCGCCAGCACCAATTGGCATCCCGGCATTGTCGGCTTGATCGCCTCGCGGCTGAAGGACCATGCGCGGCGGCCGGCCTTCGCCATCGCCTTCAACGCCAATGGCATCGGCACCGGCTCCGGCCGTTCGGTGTCGGGCTTCGATCTCGGACGGCTGGTGCGCGCAGCCGCCGATGCCGGGCTGATCGTCAAGGGCGGCGGCCACGGCATGGCCGCCGGCATCACGGTGGAACGCGCCAAGCTCGGCGAACTCCGTGCTTTCTTCGAGGAGCGCGCGGCGGCCGAAGTGTTCCGGCTCCAGGACGAAGAAAGTCTGGCCGTCGACGGCGCGCTCGCCGCCGAGGGCGCGACGATTGCTTTGCTCGATGCACTGGAAAAGGCCGGGCCTTTCGGCGCCGGCCATGTCGCGCCGGTGTTCGCGCTGCCGCGCCATCGGCTGGCCGACGCGCGGGCCGTCGGCACCAACCACATCCGGGCTGATCTGCAGTCGGAAAGCGGCGGCCGCATCCAGGGCATCGCCTTTCGATCCGTCGATACCGCGCTGGGCGAATTCCTGTTCAAGAACAGGGGCAACACGATCCATGTAGCCGGCTCGCTGTCGGGGAATTATTGGAACGGCAACCGCACGGTGCAGTTCCGCATCACCGATGCGGCCAAAGCCTGACATTGCCGAACTGGTTTAAGCGAGAACCGTCTGCAGCCGCTTCAACTCGCTGATCTGCGCCATCGTCGCCTGGTAACCGACGCTGATCGCCTCATCCGCGCGGTGGAATTCGGTCAAGCCGATATGGCTGAGTTTCGGTTGGAGCGACATGTCGGGCGGATCGCCCGCTAGCCTTGCGCGTGAAATCCGGTCCTGGATGATGTTGAAGGCTTCGACCATGACGCCGGTGATGCCGAGACGGCTCTGGTGCGGCTGGTGGTCGGGGCTGGCCTGGCCTGGCCGGGGCGCGTCCTTCTCGATGAGCAGTTCGCCGGCGCTGTGCTTGATGACGGCGGCGCGGCCGAACAGATCGTAGTGAAGGTTGACCGCGACGACCAGCGGCTGCTCGTAGGCGCGGCAGACCGAAACCGGAACCGGGTTGACCAGCGCGCCGTCGACCAGAATGCGGCCGTTGCAATTCACCGGTTCGAACACGCCGGGCAGCGCATAGGAAGCCCGCATCGCGGTGATCAGCGATCCGCTGGACAGCCAGATCTCATGGCCGGTGCGAATTTCGGCGCCAACGGCGACGAAGGGTTTCGTCAGATCCTCGAAGCGGATGCCTGCCATGTGCTCGCGCAGCCTGACGTCCAGTTTCATGCCGCCGAACAGGCCGCTGCCGCGCAGATTGAGATCGAGCAGGCCGAAGATGCGCCGCTTGGTCAGGCTGCGGGCGAACTCCTCGAGTTCGTCCAGCTTGCCGGCCAGATAGCAGCCGCCAACCAGCGCGCCGATCGAGGTGCCGGCGATCATCGAGACTTCGATGCCGGCTTCGTCGAGCGCGCGCAGCACGCCAATGTGCGCCCAGCCGCGTGCGCAGCCGCCGCCCAGCGCGAGCGAAATGCCTGTCTTGCCCGCGGGTTGCGGGTCAGGCACGCCGCCGGACGATGAGGGGCCATTGGCCTCCCGCACGTCCGGTCTGCTACGCAATGACGCCCACTCGAGCATCATGATCTCCCTTGTCCCGCGTCCGTTCTACAGGAAGGACGTTTGAGAATAGTGAATATGAGTGGTTTGCGACTGTTGAATGGTTCACGCGGGCTTCCGATAGGTTTTTTCCGCATCGAACAGCGGCGTGCTGCCATCGTCGGCAAGCGTTGCCTTGCCGCCGATTAGCCCCACCGTCCGATAAAAACATGAACGCCGGCCGGTGTGACAAGTTGCGTCGTGGCCCAACACTTTGACGCGCAACCATATGGCGTCCTGGTCACAATCCGTGAGCATCTCGACGACGGTCTGAAAATTGCCTGATGTTTCGCCCTTCTTCCACAGCGTGCTGCGCGAGCGCGACCAGTAGTGCGCGATGCCGGTTTCGAGCGTCAGCGCCAGCGCCTCGGCATTCATATGCGCGACCATCAGCAGCATACCGTCAGCGGCGTCGGTGACGACGACGGTGACCAGCCCGGCAGCATCGAAACGCGGGGAAAACACCGCGCCTTCTTCGAGGGCCTTCTTGTCTGATGGAGCCTTGGGAAATGTTAGTGCCGACATCGCCGGTCCTTGATCTAGCGATGCCGGCGAGGGGCTTACGCCCCGAGGCCGCGCACCATGGTGACGAAACGGACCTGTTCCTCGGGCGTGTCCTTGAACACGCCGGTGAAGGTCGAGGTCAGCGTGGTGGAGCCCTGCTTGCGGATGCCGCGCATGGCCATGCACATATGCTCAGCCTCGATCATGACGGCGACACCGCGCGGATTGAGCACGTCCTGGATGACGCCGGCGATCTGTGCGGTCATGGCCTCCTGAGTCTGCAGGCGATGGGCGAAGATATCGACGACGCGCGCGATCTTGGACAGGCCGACGACCTTGCCGTCCGGGAGGTAGCCGACATGCGCCTTGCCGATGATCGGCACCATGTGGTGCTCGCAATGCGAGTGGAACTGGATGTCCCTGACGATGACGAGATCGTCATAGCCGGCGACTTCCTCGAAGGTGCGGCCGAGTTCTTCGGCCGGGCACATGTCATAGCCGTTGAACATTTCGAGAAAGGCCTTGGTGACGCGCTTGGGCGTGTCGATCAGGCCCTCGCGGTCCGGATTGTCGCCGGTCCAGCGCAACAGCGTGCGCACGGCGGCCTCGACCTCGGCTTCGCTCGGCCTGTCGGTGACCGGCTTGTCCAGATAGTCGGAAGGGGGCATGATTTTCTTGATGACGGCATCCATAAAGGCGTCTCCCGTAGTTCCTCTCTCAGGAGGAACGAGTTGAACGGACCACGACCTTTCGGGTGCTGAAAACTCGCCCGGTTTCCAGCCCGCAAGCGGCGTGAACGAAATGGGCAAGGACGATGGCTTTGCGTTGCCTTGTCGATACCCGACTGCCAGCATTATATATGGTCGTGCGCAGCGAATGAAAGACGCCACAGCGGCAATCGCTGTTCGCTTGGCGGCGACGGATTGGAAAAATATGATTGACGACGTCTACAATGCGAAAATTCTGGGTTTTGCCGGAAACATCGCCCGCATAGGCCGGCTCGATCATCCGGATGCGAGTGCCAAGGCTCATTCCAAATTGTGCGGCTCGACGGTAACCGTCGACCTCAAGATGGACAATGGCGTCGTCACCGATTTCGCTCATGACGTGAAGGCCTGCGCCCTCGGCCAAGCCTCGTCCTCGATCATGGCTCAACATGTCATCGGCGCCAGCGCCGACGAATTGCGGGCGGTGCGCGACACCATGCTGAAGATGCTCAAGGAAAATGGCGCGCCGCCGCAAGGCCGCTTTGCCGATCTGAGATATCTGGAGCCGGTGCGCGACTACAAGGCGCGCCATGCCTCGACCATGCTGACCTTCGATGCGGTCGTCGATGCCATCGGTCAGATCGAGAAGAAACGCGCCGAACAAGCGGCGTGACCCTTGCCATTTGATCGCCAAAGCCTGGTGTTCGCCGCGAGCCTTGCTGGCGCAGTTGCGTTGAGCAGCGGCGCGAGCCGGGCGGACGTGGCGGTCCAGCGCGATATCGGCGAGTATCTCAAGAAGGCCATCCAGCTCTGCTGGAGCATACCTGTAGACGCCCACAGCATAGTCCGCGTCCAGTTCAGCCTGAACAAGGACGGTTCGCTCGCCGGTCCGCCAAAAATCCTCAGCCCTGCGCCACCGACGCCGGACAAGGTTGCCGAGGCCGCTGTCCGGGCCATCTCGCGCTGCGCACCATTTTCCAGGCTGACATCCTATACGGCCCATTATGATCTGTGGCGTGATGTCGTGCTGACATTCGACCCGGGACAGGATACTTCGGACAGGGCTCTGGGCATCGATGCGAAGGAGCTCGACCAAGCCCTCGAAAAATTCCGCAAGAAGCCAAATTAGCTGAGGCCGGTCAGGCGGCTCTTGGTTTGCTGCGCCCGTCTGCTTTCGGCAAATTCGCTTCTCACCCAGTCGGCGAAGGCCTTGGCCGGCTCCGCCAGGTCCTTCAAACTCCTGCCGACCAGCCAGTAGGCGCCCGATGCGACATCAATGTCGAACGGCTTGATCAGCGCGCCGGATGCAATCTCCTCGCCGATCTGCAAGAGGTCGCCCAGCGCAACGCCGTGGCCGAGCAGGGCCGCCTGCTTCGACAGCGACACATCCGCCAGCATAGGGCCGCGCGCCGGAATGGTGTCGGCTGCCACGCCGGCTGCCTCGAACCAGCGCGCCCAGCCTTGACGATTCTCCTCGTGCAACAGCGTGTAGCGGGCAAGGTCGAGCGGCTTTTCGAGGGCAGGGCCCGATGCCAGCAAGGCCGGCGACAAGACCGGTGAATCGACGGTCGAGGCGAGCCATTCGGCCTCGCTGCGCGGCCATGAGGTGGCGCGCGCGCTGAAGCGCAAGGCGAGTTCGGGCTGATCGCTGCGGAACTCGATCGGCCTTGGGTCGACTTCGAGGGAAACGTCGATATCGGGCCGCAACTGGCTGAAGCGGTTGAGCCGCGGCAACAGCCATACAGAGGCCAGCGACGGCTCGACGCTGACGCGAACCACCGACTGCGCCGGGGCCGCCACCAGGTCCGAAAGCAGCCTGTCGATGTCGTCGAAACTCCTGACCAACTGATCGAGCAGGCGCTGGCCGGCTTCGCTCAGCTCGACGCGACGGTGATGACGGTGGAACAAGGGCTGGCGCAGGAACTGCTCGAGTTCGCGGATCTGCCGGCTGATGGCGGCCTGGGAGACGAACAGCTCCTCGGCGGCCCGGCTAAAGCTCAATTGCCGGCCGGCTGCCTCGAAACTTCGCAATGCCGTCAGGGGCAGCCGTCCGCGCTTCATTTCGCATAACCCGAAGTTATCTGAACCGGAAATTATACTCGTTTGAAGGCGAAGGCCAGCGGGCGTCTAATCCGTCTCAAAGGAGATGCGGCCATGATCCAGTTACTGGAAATCTTTTGCGATGTGATGCGGATCGCGACGTTTCAGTGGCATGGCCACAGGCGGCATCATGTGCAGCGCACCGAGCAAAGGCCGGCCACCCGCTGGGCGGCTCCATCGGAGCGGCATCCCTTTCGCCGCTCGCGACCCTGAAGCCGACACAGAGGCGAGTGAGTGAAGAGGATTGCGTTTGCCGGCCGAAGCTCACATCTATCGGTTTGGAAACGCAAGCTGACCCGGAAGCTGGTTTCGGGGTCGCGTTCGGAAAGAGACTGCGGTGGGCGACCAGCATCGGCATGTGCATGCCGCCGGACAGACCCGGCGCGGGCGCAACTGGCCCGGTCCCTGGCGCAAAACACCCGGCCGCATTTTCGGCACGTCGCTGGTGCGCTTGTACCAGCTGACGCTGTCCGGCTTTGTCGGCAATTCCTGCCGGCATCTGCCGACCTGTTCCGAATACGCGCATGAGGCAATCGCCCGCCATGGCCTGTGGGCCGGCGGCTGGATGGGGCTTTTTCGCGTGCTGCGCTGCGGGCCGTTCGGAACGCATGGTGTCGACCGCGTGCCGGAGGTGCTCGCTCCGAGCTACGTCTGGTTCACGCCATGGCGTTATTGGCAGATCGGCAGGAAGCGCGGCGAGGCCTGACGGCGGACGCGCTGGGTCCCTGATATAGATCGCCAGGGCGGCATTTCTTTACGATCCGGTAGGGTTAACAACGGCCTGCACAAAGACTGCGCATTTGAGTCAAAATCGAGCCAAGACACTTCGCTAAGCGCCTCCTGTTCATTCCCAGGAGAGCCCACATGCGTCGGATCGAAACCCATCCCTTCATCATTGCCGCGGTCCTCTTCCTGCTGGCCTGGTTTCTGGGATTTCCGATGCGGGCGCAATCGGCGCCGCTTGGCGATTTCGCCTGCACGCTTATCCAGGACGCGGCGAGCGGCGAGACGCTCTATCAAAGCGGCGTCTGCGACCAACGCGTCAGCCCGGCGTCGACCTTCAAGGTGCCGCTGGCGCTGATCGGCTACGACAGCGGTGTCCTCAGCGACGCGCATACACCGAGCTGGGACTACAAGCCTGAGTTCAACGCCGTGAAGCGCGACCACAAGGCCGTCGACCCGACGATCTGGGAGCGCGACTCGATCGTATGGTATTCGCGCGAGATCGTGCGCCGGCTCGGCGCAAAAAGCTTTGCCCTCTACGTCTCGAAATTCGGCTACGGCAACATGGATGTCTCGGGCGATGCCGACAAGGACAACGGGCTCACGCAATCCTGGATAAATTCCTCGCTTGAGATATCGCCGGTCGAACAGACAGCCTTCCTGCGCCAGCTGCTCGCCGGCAAGATGCCGGTTTCTGCCAAGGCGCATGAGATGACCCGAGCCATCCTGCCGACTTTCCAGGCCGGCGGCTGGACGGTGCGGGGCAAAACCGGCAGCACCAGGCTGGGAAACAGCAAGGACAAGCGCGCGCTGGGCTGGTTCGTCGGCTGGGCCGAAAAGGGCGGCCGCCGGATCGTCTTCGCCCGGCTGGTCGTCGACACCAAGCCGATCGACATGCCGAAAGGCCCGGCGACACGCGCGGCGTTACTGAGGGAGTTGCCGCAACTCGTGAAGTGAGTTGCCGCGACAAATCCCGGCGGCTGTGCCAATGACCGCTGCGGAAATGTATCAGTCGACGTTCCGGCTCGTGGACTCTGTCGGCCGTCGCCCTTACAATCCCGGTCCTGTTGCTCTTGAAAGCAATGCACCACATGACCGAAGGACGCGTCCAACGCCGTCTTGCCGCAATTCTGGCCGCTGACGTGGTGGGGTATACGCGCCTGATGGGCAGCGACGAGGCCGGCACACTTGCCGATCTGAAGGAGATACGGGCCCACCTTATCGACCCAAATATGGCCGAGCACCAAGGTCGCATCTTCAAAACGACTGGCGACGGCATCCTCGCCGAGTTTCCAAGTGTCGTGAACGCCGTGGCTTGTGCCGTTGCTATGCAGCGTGCCATGTCGGGTCGCAGCGCAAAACTGTCCGAGGACCGAAGAATACAATTCCGCGTTGGGATCAACCTCGGTGACGTAATCGTCGAGGATGACGATCTGTTGGGTGACGGCGTGAACGTGGCGACAAGGCTCGAAGGCATCGCTCCTGTTGGAGGTGTTATGGTTTCGGGCACGGTGCGAGATCACCTCGGAAACCGGCTTGAACTGCAATTCGACGACATTGGTGAGCAGATACTTAAAAATATTGAACGCCCCGTGCGAGCTTATGCGGTGCGCCTCGACGGTCCCGAAGCGGCCCCCACTTCGCCGGCGTCGCTTGCTGATAAGCCATCCATCGCTTTGCTGCCGTTCGTCAATATGAGCGACGACCGTCAGCAGGACTACTTTGCGGATGGGATCACAGAGAACGTCATCACCGGATTGTCTCGGTTTCGCGATCTTTCCGTCATCGCCAGTAATTCGACGTTTGCTTACAAGGGCAAAGCCACGAAGATACAGGATGCCAGCCGAGAGCTGGGTGCCCGCTATATCTTGGAGGGCAGTGTACAGAGGTCGAAGGACCGGGTCCGCATTACCGCCCAGCTCATTGACGGCAAGACTGGGCGGCACCTTTGGGCAGAGCGCTACGACCGAGGCATCGAGGACATCTTTGCCGTGCAGGACGATGTCACTGAAAGAATAATCGGCAGTTTAGCCACAGCGTACGGAGGCCGACTGTTAAAGGCGTGGCAAGAGCGCCCGGAAGTCGCGGGGACGCGGAATTTTGAGGCGCTGGACTATTTCGTGCGCGGCATGGAGTCTCTCAACCGCTACACAAAACAAGACAACTTGCGTGCTCGGGAACTCTTCGAGAAGGCAGGCGAACTCGATCCGAAGTTCGGAAAGGCGTTTGCCAAGCTCGCTTGGACGCACATGATCGACGCAAGCGACGGTTGGAGCGCGAATCCCGAGGCTTCACTGGCATGTGGCCTGAAATACGCCAATTTGGCGATCGAACGGGACGACGCCGAGGCATGGGGGCACTATGCGCTCGCAGGGCACTGCCTATTTTGCGGACAATACGAACGCGCTATCGTTGAGTATCAACGGGCCCTTGAGCTTAATCCAAATGACGCCGACGTGCTGTTGGATTACGGTTCCTGCCTAAGCTATTGTGGGAGGGCACAGGAAGGCCTTGAGGCGGCGCAAAAAGCCATGCGTCTCAACCCTCACTACCCCGAGTGGTACATCCTACAGATTGGCCAGATTTACTACGACGTTCGCAGATATCGTGAAGCGATCGCGGCGTTGGAAGGTCTACGAACCCTCGACACCGTATACCAACACTTATACCTGGCAGCGAGCTACGCGGCTTTAGGGAGCGAAGACGAAGCGCAGCAGGTCATCGAGCACATTTTGCAGCTGGAGCCGCGAGCCACAATCACGATGAGAACGACCTCGGACATGGCGCCATACAAGAACTCAGGTGACTTGGAACATCTTCGCGAGAACTTGCGCAAGGCAGGCCTGCGCGAGTGAGTGAAAGCTCGCGCTAGCCTTGAACGGCTGCAAAGTGGCGGTCCTTGGTCGTTCCGATCGGGGAGGCCGATGGCAACGTTCCAACTGGAATTCAAACTGACACACTACCAGCGCTCTTTACCTCACACCGTGCTGCCTCTAAAACCCGCCCGCTGCCGGATGCCTCCGGCTTCACACCACGACCACCCGCGCTCGTTTGCGGGACTGGATAGGAGATACCCGATGCTGAATTCCGTTTCCCTGACATTTCCCGATGGCTCCGTCCGCGACTATGACACGGCGATGACCGGTGCGGGCCTCGCCGAATCGATCTCGAAGTCGCTGGCCAAGAAGGCTGTCGCCTATGCCATCGACGGCACCGTTCGCGATCTTTCCGACCCGCTTGGCAAGTCCGGCAAGGTCGAGATCATCACCCGCAGCGATCCGCGCGCGCTGGAGCTCATCCGTCATGATGCAGCACACGTGCTGGCGGAGGCCGTGCAGGAACTGTGGCCGGGAACGCAAGTGACCATCGGGCCGGTGATCGAGAACGGATTCTATTACGACTTCGCCCGTAACGAGCCGTTCACGCCTGACGATTTCCCGGTGATCGAAAAGAAGATGCGCGAGATCATTGCGCGTAACAAGCCGTTCACCAAGGAAGTCTGGTCGCGCGACAAGGCGAAAAAGGTCTTTGCCGAGAAGGGCGAGCGCTACAAGCTCGAGCTGATCGACGCCATTCCCGAAGACCAGGATCTCAAGATCTATTCCCAGGGTGACTGGTTCGACCTCTGCCGCGGCCCACACATGGCCTCCACCGGGCAGATCGGCAACGCCTTCAAGCTGATGAAGGTGGCCGGCGCCTATTGGCGTGGCGATTCGAACAACCCCATGCTGACCCGCATCTACGGCACGGCCTGGGCCGAGCAAGCTGAACTCGATGCCTACCAGACGATGCTGGAAGAGGCAGAGAAGCGCGACCACCGCAAACTCGGCCGCGAGATGGACCTGTTCCATTTCCAGGAAGAGGGGCCGGGCGTCGTCTTCTGGCACGCCAAGGGCTGGAAGATGTTCCAGAATCTGGTCAACTACATGCGCCGCCGCCTCGACGAGCAGGGCTACCAGGAGGTCAACGCACCGCAGGTTCTCGACAAGAGCCTGTGGGAGACGTCGGGCCACTGGGGCTGGTATCGCGATGCCATGTTCAAGGTGACGGTGGCCGGCGACGACACCGACGACGACCGCGTGTTCGCGCTGAAGCCGATGAATTGTCCGGGCCACGTGCAGATATTCAAGCATGGGTTGAAATCCTATCGCGATCTGCCCGTAAAACTTGCGGAATTCGGCAATGTGCATCGTTACGAACCGTCCGGCGCCTTGCACGGGCTGATGCGCGTGCGCGGCTTCACGCAGGACGATGCGCACATCTTCTGCACCGAGGAGCAGCTGGCCGCGGAATGCCTGCGCATCAACGATCTGATCCTGTCGACCTACGCCGATTTCGGCTTCGACGATGTCAGCGTGAAGCTGTCGACGCGGCCGGATAAGCGCGTCGGCACCGACGAGGCCTGGGATCATGCCGAGGCGATCATGGGCAACGTGCTGGATACAATCAGGACGCGCTCGGGAAACCGCATCAAGACTTCGATCAATCCGGGCGAGGGCGCTTTCTACGGGCCGAAATTCGAATATGTGCTGAAGGACGCCATCGGCCGCGAATGGCAGTGCGGCACCACGCAGGTCGACTTCAATCTGCCGGAACGCTTTGGCGCCTTCTACATCGGTTCGGATTCGGAAAAGAAGCAGCCGGTGATGGTGCATCGCGCCATCTGCGGTTCGATGGAACGCTTTCTCGGCATCCTGATCGAGCATTATTCCGGCCATTTCCCGCTGTGGTTCGCGCCGCTGCAGGTGGTTGTGGCGACGATCACCTCGGATGCTGACGACTATGCGCGAAAGGTTGTCGCACAGTTGAAGGCGGCAGGACTTTTGGCCGAACCGGATCTGCGCAACGAGAAGATCAACTACAAGGTGCGTGAGCATTCGCTGGCCAAGGTTCCTGTGATCCTCGTCTGCGGCAAGCGCGAGGCGGAGGAGGAGACAGTCAACATCCGCCGGCTCGGCTCGCGCGATCAGGAATCGCTCAAGCTGGCCGACGCGCTGAAGCTGCTTTCCGACGAGGCTGTTTCGCCCGACCGAAGGCGCAGCGCGGCCTGAGCAATCAATATTTCGGAGAAATGGCGGTGGAGCGATCCACCGCCATTTTCACATGCCTGTCACGCCAACCTTGTAACGAGCCCCCATGCTCAAGCTGAAGATACGGGAAAGGCCGTTTCCCGAACTCTCCTACGCCAATGCGAGCCAGCCGGCGCTGACGCGCTGGTTCATCCATTCCATTGAAGGCCTGTCGGGGCGCGACCGGTATGCCGCGCTCTATGATTTCTGGCGCCGCCAGGTGGCGCCGACCGGCGAGCGCGTGTTCAGCCGCATGCTGGAGCTGATCGACGTCAAGGTGCGCAGCACCGATCGGTGGCCGCCGGCGGGGCTGCCGGACACGCCGCTGGTGATCGTCGCCAACCACCCGTTCGGCATTGGCGACGGCATTGCCGTGCTGTCGTTCGTCGAGCAACTCGGGCGTCCGTTCCGCGTCATGATCCACAAGGATCTGCTGAAGATCCGCGAGATGGAACCGTACTCGCTGCCGATCGACTTTTCCGAGACCAAGGACGCGGTGAAGAACAACATGGCGGTGCGCCACGAGGCAGTGCGGCTGTTGAAAGAGGGCGTCACCATCGTCGTATTTCCGGCCGGCGGCGTCGCCACCGCGCCGAAAGGCTTTGGCCGGGCGCGCGACCTGCCGTGGAAGATGTTTCCGGCGCGCCTCGTGCAGGACGCCAAGGCGTCGGTGGTGCCGATGCATTTTTCCGGGCAGAACGGCCGGCTGTTCCATCTGGTCAGCGGCCCGATGAACATGGCGGAGCGCGAAGGAAGGGTGGCGAAATTCGTCGGCAAGGCGTCGCTGACGTTGCGCCTTTCAATGCTCATCCGCGAATTCGCGCGGCTGTCCGGCAAGACGATCGACGTGCGCGTCGGCAACCTGTTGAGCTGGGCCGAGCTGGAATCGCTGCGCGATCGCAAGGCGCTGCTTGAGCGTCTTCATCGCGGCGTCTTCGATCTGGCGCCCGACGCGCCGCGCGGCCGGGTCCACTTCCTGCAGCGCCGCCTGCGCAAGGCCGCCTGACGTAGCCCTGAACTACCACTTCAACTGAGGGCCAAACCGAGGCCAATGGGCGCGCCGGTCAGTCGGCGCCTTCCTCGGGATCGATGGCCGACGCCTCGGTGGCCAGGACCTCGATCTCCTGGTTCTGTCCGGCAACGACGGTGAAATCCTTCTGGTAGATGCGGTCGCGGTTCTTGGCGATGATGGTGTATTGGCCTTCGGCCAGCACCATCGAGGCGAAGGCGCCGACGGCCTCCTTGATCGGATCGCCGGATTCGTTGAGCAGCGACCAGGATGTATCGGCGATGGCCTCGCCGCCGGTCTCGCGCACCAGCTTCATGGTCTCCTCCGCCGCGCGATGCTCGACGGTGGCTTCGGTCAGCTTGCCGGCTTCGACACGGATGTCGGAGCGAATGACGGCATTGACCGCGCCATAGGTGGAGACGACATGATAAACGCCGGCGTTGAGCCGCACGACGCTGTTCGGCTCGACATCGGGAATGACCAAAGCGCGGTCGCCATTGGCCTCGGCGGTGCCCTCATAAATGGAGAAGCGCAGTTTTTTCGGCGGAATACGCACGCCGCCCGACAGCACCGCGTCGAGCTTGAGGCCGCCGGCATCGAGCACCAGGCTTTCGCGCCTGGCGTCCTTGCCGACGGTGATGCGCTTGGTGGCGCCGGCGCGTCCGTATGAGGCGTGGACCAGATAGCTGCCGGGTTCGAGCTGGAACACGGCGCTGCCGCCATGCGCGGAAGCCACCATCGGCAGCTTGCCGTCGCCGGCGGCCTCGGGCTTGAAGACGCGCCAGACGATGCCGCGCGTGATGTCGGCGCCCTTGTCGGTCAACTGGGCCGACAGCGTTATGGCGCCGCCGCCACCGAGTGCCAGCGGCGTCTCGCCCTTGGGCGGTGCATAGCTCGAAATACCGGGGAGTTTCAGATTGCCGATACCGTCGGCATTCTGCGCCATGGCCATCGAGGCCGGCGCAAACAGCGCTACGGCGAGCCAAATCAGGAAAAGGCGCGATGTCCCCTCAAACATGCCTTGCGTTGAAGCCCAAGGCGGTGGCAATTTCAAGGCTTAAGAGTCCGACCGCCTTGGCAACAGGTTCTTTCGTCCGGCGCGCCCGCGCCAATGCCCGAGCCGCCCCGTCCGCAATGGCGCGCTTCAGCTCAAAATCGAGTGCTTTAGGAGACCTGGCCCCCATGGCGTCGCCGATCATCGACTTCCTGCTGACCCGAAACTCCGCACCGATTCCTGAATTGAAGGAACCGGCGCCCAGCGATGGCGATATCGCGACCATGATCGCGGCTGCAAGCCGGGTGCCCGATCACGGCCGGCTGGAGCCGTGGCGCTTCATCCTTTATCGCGGCGAGGCGCGCGTCGAGATCGGCAGGAAGCTGGCGGCGCTCGCCGAACAGCGCGAAGGACCGCTGCCGGAAAACCGCCGCAACCAGGAACTGGCTCGGTTTTCGCGTGCGCCGCTGGTGATCGGCGTGGTCTCGAGCCCGAAGGACAATCCAAAAATCCCGCAATGGGAAATGTTCCTGTCCGGCGGCATGGCGGCGATGAACCTGATGATCGCAGCCAATGCGCTGGGCTACGGCACCAACATGATCAGCAACTGGTATTCCGACGTGGCGGAGGGCAGGGCGCTGCTGGGAGTGGCGCCACAGGAACGTGTTGTCGGCTTCGTCCACATCGGCTGCTATCAGGGACCGGCGCCGGAACGGCCGCGGCCCGATCCGGCAAAGCTCTATGCCGATTATGCTGGGCCGTGGAACGGCTGACACCCGAAAGCGATTCCCCTTTATTTAAACACAGGCTAAGACAGCGGCTTCGGCGATGCGTTGGGGGTTGGCGCATCGACCATGGGGATTTTTTTGGGGGTCGCCGGCGACATGAAGAAACGAGACTCGCTGCGAACCCGGCTGCGCTATGGGTTTGACAAGAGCATGGCGGCCGGGCCGATCGCGCTGATCGGCTGGCTCGCCGTCGCTTCGCTGCTGATCATCATCGCCGCCGCGGCTTTTCTTGCGGTGACCCGCATCGCGCCGGAGGGCGGCGAACCACTGAACTTCTTCGAAGCATTCTGGGAATCGCTGATGCGCACGCTCGATTCCGGCACGATGGGCGGCGACACCGGCTGGGCCTTTCGTCTCGTCATGCTCTTTGTCACGCTCGCCGGCATCTTCGTCGTGTCGGCCCTCATCGGCGTGCTCAGCGCCGGCGTCGACAGCAAGCTCGATGAATTGCGCAAGGGCCGTTCGCGGGTGCTGGAGAGCGACCACACCATCATCCTCAACTGGTCGCCGTCGATCTTCGACGTCATCTCCGAACTCGTCATTGCCAATGCCAGCCGCCGCCATCCGCGCATTGTCGTCATGGCCAATATGGACAAGGTGGCGATGGAGGACGAGATCGCCGCCAAAGTCGGCAGACTGGGCAATACACGCATCATCTGCCGCAGCGGCGACCCGACCGACCTCTACGATCTGGCCATCGTCAACCCGCAGACCTCGCGCTCGATCATCGTGCTGTCGCCGGACGGCGACGACCCGGATTCGCAGGTGATCAAGACGGTGCTGGCGCTGGCCAACGACCCGAACCGGCGCACGGCGCCCTATAACATCGCCGCCGAGATCCGCGACGGAAAGAACGCCGAGGTCGCCCGCGTCGTCGGCGGGGCCGAGGTACAGCTTGTCCTGGCCGACCAGCTGATCTCGCGCATCGTCGTGCATTCGAGCCGGCAGTCGGGTCTCAGCGGCGTCTATTCGGAGCTGCTCGATTTCGACGGCTGCGAAATCTACACGACCGAGCAGCCTGATCTCACCGGCAAGACCTTCGGCGAGGCAGTGATGGCGTATGAGCATTGCACGCTGATCGGGCTCTGCGACCAGCAGGGGCGCGTCAATCTCAACCCGCCGTCGGAGCTGGTAATCGGCAAGGACACGCGCGCCATCATCATTGCCGAGGACGATGCCGCCATCAAGCTGGGAAGCGCCGGAGCCAAGATCGATGCCGCGGCGATTCTTCGCCATCAGCCCATCGAGGCGAAGCCGGAGCGCACGCTGATCCTTGGCTGGAACCGGCGCGGTCCGATCATAACCTATGAACTGTCGCGCTATGTCGCGCCTGGTTCGATCCTGACCATCGCCGCCGATACGCCAGGCCTCGAACAGGAAGTTACCGGGCTGCCGGTCGTCGGCGACAATCTGTCGGTTTCCTGCCGGATCACCGACACGTCGAGCAGCACAGCACTGGCAAGCCTGGACGTGCCTTCCTACGACCACGTGCTCGTCCTCGGCTACAGCGAGACCATGGCAGCGCAGCCCGCCGATACGCGCACGCTGGTGACGCTGCTGCATTTGCGCAAAATCGCAGACGATGCCGGCACGCATATCTCGATTGTTAGCGAAATGATCGACGTGCGCAACCGCGAGTTGGCGGCGGTGACCAAGGCCGATGACTTCGTCGTCAGCAACCGGCTGGTCAGCCTGATGCTGGCGCAGGCATCGGAGAACCAGCATCTCGCCGCGATCTTCGATGACCTGCTCGACGAGGAGGGCTCCGAAATCTACATGCGTCCGGTCGGCCACTATGTCGCCATCGATCAGCCGGTGACGTTCTGGACGATCGCGGAATCGGCGCGGCTGCGCGGCGAGATCGCCATCGGACATAGGCGCGTTCGCGCTGCGCAGAGTGATGAGCGGGCTCTGGGCGGCGTCACCGTCAACCCGTTGAAGTCGCAAGCGCTGGCCTACCTGCCTGAGGACCGGGTCATCGTGCTGGCGCGGGACTAAACCCCGACTGCCTTGGCGCGAGCCAGAAGCCGTTCGGCGAGCCTGAGATGCGGCCGGTCATACATCTTGCCGTCAATGCCGACCACGCCGGGATTTCCGGCCGCCTCGAAGGCCGCGACGATGGCCTGCGAGCGTTGCACTGCCTCCGCCGATGGCGTGAAGGCGGCGTTGATGACCGGCACTTGCGCCGGATGGATCGCCATCTTGCCGGTAAAGCCGTCACGCTCGGCCTCCGTGCATTCGGCTTCGAAGGCGGCCATGTCGCGAAAGGCGGGGAAAACCGTGTCGATCGCCGCGACTTCAGCTGCGCCGGCGGCAAGGATGGTCATGGTGCGGGCAAGGCGGAAGACATCGGTGTAGCGGCCGTTATCGTCGCGCGCAGCCTGCGCGCCGATCGCCGCCGACAGATCTTCGGCACCCCAGGTGAGGCCGGCAAGCCTGGCGCTTGCCCCGGCATAGGTCGCGGCGGCCAGCAACCCAGCAGCGGTCTCGGTAATGATCGGCAGGATCTTGATCGCGCCATCCGGCAATCCGTTTTCGGCCTCATGTACGCGGAGCTTTACGGATAGCTGCTGGACATCCTGGCCGCTGTTCGACTTCGGCAGCATGATGCCGTCGGGTTTGACCGGAACCAGGGCGGCCAGATCGTCGTCGGTCAATCCGGTCGAGAGATCGTTGACGCGGATATAGATGGCGGAGCTTGTCTGCTGCCGGTTGCCGCCGATAAAACGTGCCGCGATGTCGCGTGCCGACGCCTTGTTTTGTGGCGCCACGGAATCCTCAAGGTCGACGATGACCACGTCGGCGCCGGCGCCAAAGCCTTTGTCCAGCTTCTTTTCGGAATCGCCGGGCACAAACAGCAGCGAGCGCATCAGGCCGCCTTTTTCATCATCATCGCCTGGCGCGTGCATTTGGCGACGAGCACATCGTTCTGATTGTAGGCGCGATGCTCGAACTCGACGATGCCGCGGTCCGGCTTGGATTTCGATTCCCTGACCGAGATCACAGTCGTTTCGACACCGATGGTGTCGCCATGGAAGACCGGGTGCGGAAACACCGTCTCCTTCATGCCGAGATTGGCAATTGTGGTGCCGACGGTGATGTCATTGACGGAAATGCCGATCATCAGGCCGAGCGTGAACAGCGAATTGACCAGCGGTCTGCCCCATTCGCTCTTGGCGGCGAAGTCGAAGTCGATGTGCAGCGGCTGCGGGTTCAGCGTCATCACCGAGAACAGCATGTTATCGCTTTCGGTGACGGTCTTGCGCAGCGTGTGCCGAAAGACATGTCCGACGACGAACTCTTCGAGATAAAGCCCGGGCATCGTTTTTCTCCTCCGCTGCCTGACGGTTGATAGGCGCTGCCCATGCCACCCGCAAGCCAGTTAATAAACATGGTGAACCGTTCGTAAACCATTTCTGCCTAGGGTCATTCCTGGGGCCGGAAGCTTTCCGGCAAGGGGCGTAGCAGGCAGTATGGTTGTCTCGCATTTTCTCAAATGGATCTACACCGCGAGAGTTTCGGAGCGCGCCGCGGCGGCGAGCGCGCTGGCCCGCGCCTACGTCAATTCCGACCTGCCTTTCGAAGACCGTTGCGCGGCCGAAGCGGCGCTGACGCTGCTGCTCGACGACGCCTCGTCGAAGGTGCGGCTGGCTATGGCCGAAGCGCTGTCGATGAGCCATCACGCGCCGCTGCAGATCATCAGCGCGCTTGCCTCCGATCAGCCGGAAGTGGCAGCCCTGGTGCTGGCGCGCTCGCCGCTGCTGACGGACGCCGACCTGATCGACCGCGTCGCGGCCGGGCACAAGGCGACGCAAAAACTGATCGCCGACCGGCCGGTCGTTTCGATGGCGGTTGCCGCGGCGATCGCCGAGATCGGCGAACCGGAAGCGTGTGCGGCGCTGCTCGCCAATGACGGCGCCGACATAGCCTCGCTCTCCTTCCGCCGCATCGCCGAGCGGCATGGCCATATCGCTCATTTGCGCGAGGCGATGGTCACCGACGTGCGGCTGCCGGCCGACTGCCGGCACATGCTGCTGGTCAAGCTCGGCGAAACGCTTAAGGCTTCGCCGCTGGTCATGGCGCTGATGGGGGCGGCCAGAGCCGAGCGCGTCACCCGCGATGCTTGCGTCAAGGCTTCGGTGCGGCTGGTCGAAGGCACGCGCACGGAGGAACATGCGGCACTTATCGAACATCTGCGCCTGCGCGGCGACCTGACCGCAAGTTTCATCATCCGCGCCATTGCCCATGGCAAGGTCGACTTTTTCGGCTCGACCCTGGTTGCGCTCAGCCAGCAGTCGGAGCAGCGGGTGCGGGCGCTGCTTGCCGGCGGCCAGGACGTTGCGCTGCAGGCGCTGTTTCGCAGCGCCGGCCTTGCCGCGCCCACCCATGGCATCATTCTGCGGGCACTCAAGATCTGGCGCGAGGTCGCCAATGGCAAGCGTGTCGCCGGCGTGCAGGAAGTCAGCTGGCTGATGCTGAAGGAATTGGGTGGTCAGGCCGCCGAAGGCGATCTCGCCGGCCTGGTCAAGTCGATCCATCTCGATGCGCTACGCGAAAACGCGCGCGGGCATGCGCTGGCGATAGCCGCGGCCTGACGCCCTAGCCACGGCCCCTGGTGAAGAAATCCGGGAAATCCTCGATCGCGGCGGCGATGATGCGCAGCGAGGCTGCGATCTGCAGCATATCCGCACCGCCGCTGCGCTCTGAAAGGCTGGCTGCATATTGCCGGGCCACAGTGACAGTTGCTGTCTGTGGATCGCCGGTTGCGCGAAAGAGCAGTTCACGCGCGAGGCCGCGCAGGAAATTGGCGATCGAGAGCGCGGTGTCGGTAGGAGTGGACGGGCTCTGCTGCGCGGCGCGCAGACGCAGGATTTCAAGGCCGACGGTAACGGCGGCGACCCCGCCGCCCAGAATCGCATCGCCTTTCCTGCCGGCATTCTGCAAGAGCGGCATCAGCTGGTTGATGCGGTCATAGGCCAGGCTCTCGAAGGCCGAACGCCGCGGCACCCGCTCATGCAGGCACAGCCGCGCCAGATCCTCGCGCATGGCCCGCACGATGCGGTTGGCCGCGCGCCATGGATCCACCGGCAGCACCACGATGAAGACGCCGATCGCCAGCAGGATGCCGACCAGCACCGACGCCGAGCCGGCGAAAAACGGGCCTGGGGCATAGGTCATCGCCTGATGCGGGCTGAGGAAGGCGAGGAAATTGATGGCAAAGGCCGTCGCCACGCCGACGGTGCGCGGATTGGCCATGCCCAGCGCCGTCGGTACCAGGATCGGCACGACAAACAGCGTGAACCAGCCGAAGCCGGGCAAAGCAGGCAGCGCGACCTGGCCGACAAGGAAGGCAAAGGGCAAAGCCAGCAGCGTTCCCTTGAAGAAGCCCCAGGACACCCGCACCGGGTCAGGCCGCGCGGCGAAAAGACTGGAGACGACGGCAACGAGGATGACGGTGCCGGCCGCGTCGGACCATTTCGTCGTCAGCCAGAAGGCGGCGACCGCCAACGTGGCAAGGCCGGCGCGTATGGCATTGCGCGAAGCCCCGGGATAATCGCGGTGCACCACCAGCGCAGGCGGCTGCCTGTTGCTCCGGCTGGGGCCCGTCACCGGTGCGCGCAGGGCGTCGAGGCCGCGCAGCACCTGCTTGAAGGCTTCGGCGAAATCGGCGGCGATGGTGAGGCGGGTTATGGTGCCGACCCTGTCGTCGCCCTGATCGGTCGAGGCGTCGGGCATTTGCCGGGCCTTGCCGGCAATCGCGTCGAGCCGCGTCACCCAGGGCGACGTGTCCTCCAGCGCCTCGGGCGTGGCTGCCAGTTCGCTGACCAGCGACTGCAGTTCGGAGCGCACCGGAATGAGCGCTGCGTTTTTCGGCGCGGCGTGAGAATGCAGCGCGCGTGCCGCCGACAGCGCCGACAGAAGCTGACCGATGGTGAGGCGGACCGGATGGGCGCGGGTGGCGAAGCTCGGGGCTTCGAGCCGGGCATAGGTGCGCATCTCGGCCAGCATCTGGGCGTCCGTGATCAGCTTGCCGTGCAGGCCGGCCAGTCTCGCCGGGTCGCCGCCGGAAAAAGCGCCGCCCGCATAGGTTGCAAGGTCGAGGATGCTGCGCTTCAGCCTGGAGATGATGGCGTCAGCGGCCAGCTTGGGCAGGATCAGCCGGCTGGTCAGGCCGGCGCAGACGATGCCGAGCACGATCTCGGCGCAGCGCGCGACAGCGAGATCGACGATCACATGCGGCTGGCCGAAAGCCGGCAGCCCAATGATCATCGCGGTATAGCCGGCAAGTGCGGCGCCATAGGCTTCCGGATTGCGCAGCAGCGACGAAACCAGCGTGCACAGCCCAATCCAGACGGACAGCGCCGTGACCAGCAGCCAGGGATTGGTGCCGAAAACCGAGGTGATGCCGATCGCCGCAAGTCCACCGGCCAGCGTGCCGAGCAGCCGGTAAAAACCTTTCGCCAGCACCATGCCGGCGACCGGCTGGGCGACGATGAAGACCGTCATCATCGCCCATTGCGGGTGGTCGAGTTTTAGCGCGTAAGCAGCGAGAAGCGCGATCAGACCGGCCGAAACCGTGCGCAGGGCGAAAATCCAATCCGAGCGCGTCGGCTGCGTCAGGCCCGCCAAACTGGTTTCGAAGTAGCTCTTCAGCCGCGCCCAGATCATAAGCTGGTCTCCGTATCGGAAGCGCAGGCTAGAGCAGTTCCAGGAAAAGTGTGAAACGGTTTTCCGCCCGGAACTGCGTCAAAACGAAGAGTTGGCCAGCGCTCAGATATCCAGCACTTCCGTCGCGGCGAATTCGGCGCGTTCCTGGATGAAGCGGAAGCGGGCTTCCGGCTTGGTGCCCATCAGCGCGTCGACAGCATCCTTGGTCGCGGCCACGGCGTCGATGACATCGACCCTGAGCAGCGTGCGCTTCCTCGGGTCCATGGTGGTTTCCTTGAGCTGCGCGGCCATCATCTCGCCCAGGCCCTTGAAGCGGCCGATCTCGACCTTGGCGCGGCCGGTGAATTCGGTGCGCAACAGCTCGTCCTTGTGCGCATCGTCCCTGGCATAGGCAACCTTGCCGCCTTGCCGGATCGAATAGAGCGGCGGCACCGCCAGATAGAGATGGCCGCCATTCACCAGATTCGGCATTTCCTGGTAGAAGAAGGTGATCAGCAGCGAGGCTATGTGAGCGCCGTCGACGTCGGCGTCGGTCATGATGATCACGCGGTCGTAGCGCAAATCCTCGTCGCGGTATTTCGAGCGCGTGCCGCAGCCGAGCGCCTGAATCAGGTCCGAAATCTGCTGGTTGGCGGCTAGCTTGTCGTTGCCGGCGCTGGCGACGTTGAGGATTTTTCCGCGCAGCGGCAGCACCGCCTGGCTGGCGCGGTCGCGCGCCTGCTTGGCCGAGCCGCCGGCCGAGTCGCCTTCGACGATGAACAGTTCGGCGCCCGCGGCGGCATTCTGCGTGCAGTCGGCGAGCTTGCCGGGAAGGCGCAGCTTGCGCACCGCGCTCTTGCGCGACACTTCCTTTTCCTGGCGCCGGCGCACCCGCTCGTCGGCGCGCGCAATCACCCATTCCAGCAGCTTGGAGGCTTCCTGCGGATTGTCGGCCAGCCAGTGGTCGAAGGGATCGCGGATGGCGGTCTCGACAATGCGAATGGCTTCGATCGTTGCCAGCCTGTCCTTGGTCTGGCCGACGAATTCCGGCTCGCGAATAAACACCGACAGCATGCCTGCCGCCGAGATCATCACGTCTTCGGAGGTGACGATCGAGGCGCGCTTGTTGCCGACCAGGTCGGCATAGGCCCGAAGCCCGCGCGTCAGCACATTGCGAAAGCCGGCCTCATGCGTGCCGCCTTCGCCGGTCGGGATGGTGTTGCAGTAGGAGTTGACGAAGCCGTCACCGCCGAACCAGGTCACCGCCCATTCCAGCGAACCGTGGCCGCCCTGCTTCTCGCTCTTGCCGGCGAAGATTTCGCGGGTCACCTGGAAATCATCGCCGAGCGATGCCTTGAGATAGTCCTTCAAGCCGCCGGGGAAATGGAACTCCGCCTTGGCCGGCGTCTGGTCCTTTTCCTTGATCAGCGATGGGTCGCAGCTCCAGCGGATCTCGACGCCGCCGAACAGATAGGCTTTCGAGCGGGTCATGCGATAGAGCCGCGCCGGCTCGAAGGCGGCGCCCTTGCCGAAAATCTGCTCGTCGGGATGGAAGCGGATTTTGGTGCCGCGCCGGTTGTGCACTTCGCCGAGCTGCTCCAGCCCGCTCACCGGAACGCCGCGCGAGAACCTTTGGCGGTAAAGCTGGCGACCGCGCGCGACCTCGACTTCGAGATGGTCCGACAGCGCATTGACGACCGAGACGCCGACACCGTGCAGACCGCCGGAGGTCTCATAGACCTTGCTATCGAACTTGCCGCCCGAATGCAGCGTCGTCATGATGACTTCGAGCGCCGGTTTCTTGAATTTCGGATGCGGATCGACCGGAATGCCGCGGCCATTGTCGGTGACGGTCAGAAACCCGTCGGCCGACAGCTCGACATCGATGAAGGTGGCATGGCCGGCGACCGCCTCGTCCATCGAATTATCGATGACCTCGGCAAACAGATGGTGCATCGCCTTGTCGTCGGTGCCGCCAATATACATGCCCGGACGGCGCCGCACCGGCTCCAGCCCCTCCAGCACCTCGATGTCGGCGGCACTATAGCCCTCGCTGCCGTCCTTGGTCGCAACGGAACGTTTCGTGGCCTGCAGCAGCGGGTCGGCCGGCCGCGCCGGTGTCCGAGCCGATTGGGGCTGCTTTTCCAGATTGCCGAAAAGATCGTTGTTGTCGTCCATGCCTGCCATAGAATCCGGTGCCGCGAATCACCCGTCGATACTGCCACGCTTTTCGGCGCCAAGCGACGGAAGTTCCTGTTACGTTCGGGGATTAAACCCTTCTTATCCTAAAACCTTTCGATAACCAAGCCGGCGGAAATAGGTCCAGCGAGAGCGGCCGCGATTCCTGAATCTTTAACAAAGCGGCCTAGCGTCGCCTCAACAAAACAAAAGACCACGAATGTCAGGGGTTGGTTGTGAGGGGCAAGGCCATAACGATGATTGGCATCGCTGCCGTCTTCGGCGCGATTTCAATCTTTGCCGCGGATTTCTGGGTGAAAAGCCAGGCCAAGGCCGATGCCGAAGAGAAAACGGCGTCGATCCCGGCGCCCGCCGTCCCCAAGGTCGTCTTCAAGACCATAGTGGTGGCCAACGCGCCGCTGCGTTACGGCATGGAGCTTGACCGGGCGCAGCTCAGCGAAATCCCATGGTCCGAGGATTCGGTGCCGCAGGGCGCGTTCACCACAGTCAATGCATTGCTCGCCGAAGGCAGCCGCGTGGTATTGTCGCCGATCGAGGTCAACGAGCCGGTGCTGATCAGCAAATTGTCGGGGCCGAACGGCCGCGCGACGCTATCAAACATGATGACGCCCGGCATGCGGGCGGTGACAATCCGCACCGACGAGATCGCCGGTGTCGGCGGCTTCGTCATGCCGGGCGACCGGGTCGACGTGGTGCTGACACGCGATGCGGGCGAAATCCAGGAAGTGGCCAAGAACGCACAGGGCGCTGCCGGATCGACCGTTACCTCCGAGATTGTCGTCTCCGACGCCAAGGTGCTGACCGTGGGGCAGGGCGCCGACGAGCGCCAGACCGCACCGCAGATCGCCAATTCCGTCACCATCGAGGTGACGACCGAAGGCGCGCAGAAAGTGGCGCTTGCCCGCACCGTCGGCACCTTGTCGCTGTCGCTCCGCTCGGCCGCAGACGGAGGGGCCGCCAAGGACGGCGTCACCACCATCTCGTCCTTCGGCGGATCGGTCGCCTCCGGCGTCCAGGCCGCTGCCGGCGCGCTGTTCACTGCCGCGACCAAGGAGCCTGAGAAGCCGAAATTCAAGACGATCATCGTGACGCGCGGCACGCAGGTCGAAGAATACCAGGTTCCTGCGCGGGACCAGCAATAACTGCCGGTGGGGACCGGGCGAGGGACGGGACAGATGTCGGGACTTCATGCATTTCGAACTACGAAAGGGCTGCGCCCAATGCGGGCGCTTGCGGTGGGGGCTTGCCTGGCCGCGGCCGCAATGCTCGGCCTCAGTGCGCCAGCCAAGGCCGACAACGATATCGTCCATGTCTCGTCCACAACGAATGCGTCGATCAAGGTAGCCAAGGGCAAGCCGAAGACGGTCATGACCAATGCCGCCTTCTACCAGATCGTCATCGGCGATCCGGAGATCGCCAACGTCAATCCGCTGACCGACAAATCCTTCTATGTGCTGGGCAACAATCTCGGCACCACCGGCATCGCGCTGTTCGACGAGAACAAGCAGTTGGTCGGCACCGTCGACATCGAGGTGACGCTGGACACCGACCAGCTGGCCAGCACCATTCGCGCCAGCGTGCCGGACGCCAAGATCAAGGTCGGCTCGGCCAATGGCCGCGTCGTGCTGTCGGGCGAGGCCGATGACGCGGTCGCCGCCGAGAAGGCAAGCAAGATCGCCAGCCGCTTCTCCGGCAATGAAGAAGTGATCAATTCGGTCAACATCTCGTCCTCGCAGCAGGTTCAGCTCAACGTCCGCTTCGTCGAGATCAATCGCCAGGCCGGACAGGATCTCGGCGCCAAATACAGCGCCAATTTCGCTTACGGCATTGGCGGGCGCGACGTCACCCTCGATCCTGGCACGGTGCCGGGAGCCGGCAATGGCGAGATCATCGGCCGGCTGCTGTCCAACGGCCTGTCGATCGACGTCGCCATCAAGGCGCTGGAGGAACGTGGTCTCGCCAGGCGGCTGGCCGAGCCGAACCTGATCGCCCGCTCGGGCCAGACGGCAAGCTTCCTCGCCGGCGGCGAGTTCCCGATCCCGGTCTCCGAGGACAATGGCAAGATTTCCGTCAGCTACAAGAAATACGGCGTCAGCCTCGACTTCACGCCGACGGTTCTCAAGGACGGGCTGGTGAGCCTCGACATCGCGCCGGAAGTGTCCTCGATCGACGCTTCGGCCTCCTACAATATCGGCAATATCTCGGTCCCGGGCTTTATCGTGCGCCGCGCCAAAACATCCGTCGACCTGAAGAATGGCCAGAGCTTCATGATCGCCGGCCTGCTGCAGTCACAGAACGACATTACCACATCGCGTCTACCCGGCCTCGGCAAGCTGCCGGTGCTCGGCTCGCTGTTCTCCTCCAAATCCTATCAGCGGCGCGAGACCGATCTGGTGATCATCGTCACCCCCTATCTGGTCAAGCCGGTCGATCCGTCGAAGAAGCTGCTCGAGCCGACCGACGGCACGCAGCCGGCCAGCAATGTCGACTATTTCCTCAACAACACCGAGGAAGTGAAATCGTCCGAAGCCAATCGTGCAGTGGCAATGGCCAGCGGCAGTACGCCACAGCCGGCCGCGGTCACCACCGTCGGGCATTTCCTCGACCTGCCGAAGGATTGAAGCCATGCGCGTGGAATCATGCATCGCCCTGCTGATCGCCGGCCTCGCCGGCGGCTGCACCAGCGACGACTATGTCCGCTCCGAGGGACCGACGATTGCCGCCGGCAACGCACAGGCCGCCAATACGGCCATGCAGATGGTCGATCCCTGGAAATACGGCGTCCAGAACACCAGGCTGCTGGTGCCGGCGCAGCGCAGTGAGGCGGCAGTCAACGCCGCCGACCAGGCTGCTGCTGCCAAGGCCGTGCAACCGACAGCGACAACCGATTGATTTGCCCCGGTGATTTGACCGGGAATGACCTGACAGGCTGACAAAATGGCAAGCGGCATCAAGACCAAGAAGATCCTGCTGGTGTCCAGCGACCGGACCTTTGCGCAGGATACGCGCACCGCGTTCGCGGCCTCGGAGGTGATCCAGCTTTCGACCGTCGAGAAGAACATTACCGAACTGCGCGGCGAGGTCCAGGAAGCCGATTTCGGCGCGCTCATCGTCGACATGGATGCGGCAAAGCTGGAAGAGATCGAGTCGCTGCAGCGCATCATGCGCCGGCTTGAAGGCCGCGTTCCGGTGGTCGTCGTCACCCAGGAATTCAACGCAGCCGCAGTGCGTATCCTGGTGCAGCTCCAGGTCGCCGATTTCCTGGTCAAGCCGATCACCACCGCCGATCTGGTGCGGTCGGTCGTGCGCGCGCTGCAAGGGCCGGGGCGCGAGGAAAACACCGAGTCGCAGATCTATACCTTCATGCCGGCCGCCGGCGGCGTCGGCACCACGACGCTGGCGCTGCAGACCGCCTTCCAGCTGCATCATTCGGTGACGCGCGGCGCGTCGACCTGCGTGGTCGACCTCAATTTCCAGCAAGGCGCCTGCGCCGAATATCTCGACCTCGAGCCGCGCTTCGACATCACCGAAATCGAGAACCAGCCCGAGCGCCTCGACCGTCAGCTGCTGGATGTGATGCTGTCCAAGCATGCGAGCGGGCTCTGCGTGCTGGCGGCGCCAACGCATCCGTCGGAAATGCGCTCGTTCAAGACCGATGTCGTGGTGCGCATGCTCGATCTCGTCTCGGCCTATTTCGATAACGTCGTCATCGACATGCCGCGCACCTGGTTTCCGTGGACGGAGACGGTGCTGCTCGGCTCCAACAAGCTCTACATCGTCGCCGAAATGACGGTGCCATGCCTGCGCCACACGCAGCGGCTGATCCAGGCGGTCTACGAGACGGCCGGCAAGGAAGTGAAGCCGAACGTCATCGTCAATCGTTTCGAGCAGAAGATGTTCGACAACGGCATCAAGCAGGCGGATGTCCAGGAAATCCTGGGCGAGCATTTCGTCGGCGGCATCTCCAACAATTACCGGCTTGTGCGTGAAGCGGTCGACCGCGGCGTGCCGCTGCATGAGATCGACCCGAACGCCAACGTCGTCAACGATCTGAAGAGGATCATCCTGCCGGAAGAAGCCGTGGTGACGCCGGAGAAATCGCGCTCGCTGTTCGGCATCGGCAGGGGCCTCCTGAAGAGGAAAGCCGGATGACCAGCCGCTTCTCGACCCTGCAGAACCGTGACGTCCGCGCGCTGAAGCCGGCCGAGGCGGCGCCGGTCGCGCATCACGCCGTGGTCATCCCGACGAACCGCAAGGCCTTGCCGCCGAAGCCGGAGACAACACCGGGAAAAAGCGCCAACAAGGTGCTCGATGCCCGCGTGCGCATCCACCGGCTGCTGC
This sequence comes from Mesorhizobium sp. M0062, assembly GCF_040323125.1. NCBI lineage: Bacteria > Pseudomonadati > Pseudomonadota > Alphaproteobacteria > Hyphomicrobiales > Phyllobacteriaceae > Mesorhizobium > Mesorhizobium sp. M0062. The sequence goes on along the minus strand of NZ_JAMYUO010000007.1, from coordinate 164,843 downwards.
TCGAGGAAATCAACCTGGTCGCGCTGGAGCGCCTGCCCAAGGATGAGATGCGCCGGCAGGTGCAGGAGTTCGTGTCGGAAAAGACCCGCCAGGAGCGTATGGCGATCAACACCGTCGAACTTGAAGCGCTGGTCGATGACATCGTCGATGAGATGGTCGGCCTCGGCCCGCTGGAACCGCTGCTCAAGGACCCCGACATCAACGACATCCTGATCAACGGCCACCAGAACTGCTTCGTTGAAAAACGGGGCAAGCTGCAGCAGGTCCATATCCCGTTCAAGGACGAGGCGCACCTGTTGCGCATCGTCAACAAGATCGTCGCCGCCGTCGGCCGCCGGGTCGACGAATCGCAGCCGATGGTCGATGCCCGCATGCTCGACGGCTCGCGCTTCAACGCCGCCATTCGCCCGGTCGCCGTCGACGGGCCGCTGGTGTCGATCCGCAAGTTTTCAAAGAACAAGCTCGGCCTGCACAAGCTGGTCGAGTTCGGCGCCATCACCCAGAACATGGCCGAGGTGCTGGCGGCTGCAGTCCACGCCCGCAAGACGACCATCATCTCGGGCGGCACCGGCACCGGCAAGACGACGATGCTCAACGCATTGTCGGCCTTCATTCCGGAAGACGAACGGCTGATCACCATCGAGGACGCGGCCGAACTGCAGCTGCAGCAGCCGCATGTCGCGCGCATGGAAACGCGCCCCGCCAACATCGAAGGTCATGGCGAGCTGAAGCAGCGCGACCTGGTCAAGAACGCGCTGCGCATGCGCCCCGACCGCGTCATCCTCGGCGAGTGCCGCGGCGAGGAGGCCTTCGACATGCTGCAGGCGATGAACACCGGACATGAAGGCTCGATGGCGACCATCCACGCCAACACGCCGCGCGACGCCATTTCACGCCTCGAGCAGATGCTGGGCATGACCGGCATGCCGATGACGGTGCAGTCGATCCGCAGTCAGATCGCCAGCGCGCTCGACCTTATCGTCCAGCTGACGCGACTGTCGGACGGCAAGCGCAAGGTGACCAGCGTCGCCGAGGTGACCGGCATGGAAGGGGACGTCATCCAGATGCAGGAGATATTCCGCTTCGTGCGCACTGGCATGGAGGCCGACGGCAAGATCCTCGGTCACTACGAGGCGACCGGCATTCGCCCGCGTTTCCTCGAGGACCTGCGCAATATGGGCATTGAATTCCCCGGCAAATATTTCGAACCCGGCCGGCCGCAGGAGTAGCCGGGTGTTCGAGAATTTCAGCCCGATCTATGTCGTTTATGCCGCGGCAGCGCTGACCGGCATCATGATCGCCGAAGGCTGCTATCTGCTCTATGCCGGCCGCAGCGACAAGCGCCTGGCCATCAACCGGCGCATGAAGCTGCAGGAAAACAAGATCAGCCAGGAACAGGTGCTGATTCAGCTGCGCAAGGAACGCGGCCTCGATTCCGGCACGTCATTCTTCTCGCCCGACCGTTTTCGCGCGCTGCGCACGCAGTCTGGCATGGTGATGCCGTTGCCGAAATTCCTGACGATGACGACGGGCGTGGCGCTGACGATGATGCTCGTCGCGCTCTGGTACGGCCTGCCGCTGTTGCTCGCCATTTTGCTGTTTGTGGTGCTGACAGCGCTGCTGCCGGTAATTGTGCTGCGTTCCAAGCGTGCCCGGCGGGTGAAGCGTTTCGGCGTGCAGTTGCCGGAGGCGCTGGAATTGATCACGCGCGGCTTGAAGGCCGGGCATCCGGTTCCGGTGGCGATCTCCATGGTGTCGCGCGAGATGCCCGATCCGATCGGCACCGAATTCGGCGTTATCTCCGACGAGGTGACTTTTGGTTCCGACCTGGTTTCGGCGTTGAATTCACTGTTTGATCGCGTCGGCCAGGAGGATCTGCCGCTGTTCGTCACCGCGGTTTCCATCCAGACGAGTTCGGGCGGCAATCTGCGCGAGATCCTCGACGGGCTGTCGACGACGATCCGCGAACGCGGCAAGCTGCGCCGCAAGGTGCGCGCCATTTCGACCGAGGGTCGTATGTCGGCCTATATCCTGACGGCGGTGCCGGCGCTGCTGTTCGCCGCCATCATGGTGATGATGCCGCAATTTTATCAAAGCGTCTGGGATGTGCCGAAGACCTGGTATCTGCTGGGCGGTTCGGTGACATGGCTGATGCTGGGCAACATCATCATGTTCAAGATGTCGAACTTCCGGTTCTGAGATGGAGCAGGTGATCCAGTTTCTTGCCTCGCTGGCGCCGACGTCGCTGATGCCAGTAGCCGCGATGCTGCTGGCATTGGGCGGCAGCGCGGTGGCATGGCCGCTGGTGGTGGCCAAAGGCGACCGCAACGATCTCAAGCGCCGGCTCAAGATCGACGACAGCAAGACTCCCCAACAGGCCGAGGTGGCGCCGAAGAAGAACCAGAGCGTCGTGCGCGAGAAGGCGGTGAAGCGGGCGCAGGAATTCTACGCCAAGAGCGATCCGGAAAATGTCGCCCGGCTGCGTATGAAGCTGATCCAGGCGGGCTATATGGAGCCGCGCGCGGTCGGCACATTCTTCCTGATCCGCTTCGCCTGCCTGGTGGGCGCAGCGATCGGCGCGTTCCTGGTCAACCATTGGATGGGCAGCGCCGATTCCACCGCGACCAGCCGCTGGACCTTCATCATCCTGTCGGGAGCCGCCGGCTATTTCGTGCCCGGCCTGGTGCTCAGCCAAAAGGTGCGGGAAAAGATGCGCGAATACCGCAACGGCTTTCCCGACTTCATGGATTTGATGATCGTCTGCTCCGATGCCGGCATGAGCATGGAGGCCGGCATCGAGCGCGTCTCGAAGGAACTGGCCAAGACCTATCCGTCGCTGAGCCAGAATCTGCAGCTGGTGTCGCTGGAACTCAGGGCCGGCCGCAGCCTCGACGATGCATTGAAGGCGCTCGCCGACCGCCTCAGCCTGGACGAGGTGCGCTCCTTCGCCACGCTCTTGCAGCAGTCGAAGGAACTCGGCACCAGCCTCGCCGGGGCGCTGCGCGTGTTCTCTGACGAAATGCGCCACAAGCGCATGTCGTTGGCCGAGGAGAAGGCACATGCCTTGCCGGCCAAGATGTCGGTGCCGGTGGTGGTGTGCATCCTGCCGGTGGTGCTGATGATCGCCGTCATCCCGATCATCGTCAAAATGACGGCGGTTCAGTAGATACCAAGGCAGTAGATACCAAGTGGCCGCCCGGCGGCTTTCTGCGGTTACTCACTTCAACTACGCTTCGCCTGGATGTCATATCCGGCCGGTTTGGCCGCTCTCCTTCGGCAAAATCCACAAAAAGCAAAATGAGTGAGCCGTCCATGCGAATAGTCTTGTGCACCGCCTTCCTCGGCCTCGCCGCGGCCAGTCTGTCGCCGGCCTTGGCCGCGGCCGACGATTGCGGCGACGCTGCCGCTCTGGTGCAGCAGGCATATCCCAAGGCCCAAAAGAGTGCCGATGGCGCCTCCTTCACGCTCGAACCTCATACCAGCATCGCCCAGACGCTTTGGGATGGCGATGCGCCATTCGGCGTGGTCTGCAAGATCTGGCCCGCCCATGACGACCTGTTGTTGGTCGCCTTGCCGCTGATCGACAGCTCCCAATCCAGCGACGACGGGCATGTCGGCGATGTCGAGCTTCTGGTCGTCGACAGGAAGACCCGGCAGGTGCGCCAGCGCCTGCTCCAGCCCGGGCTGATGACCGATGATGCCGTCGGCATCCGCGAGATCGACTTCGATACCGGGCGCTACAGATTGGCGCCCGATGTCGGCGCCTTCGGCCTGCGCATCCAAATGGCAAGCCATTCGCAGCCGAATCCTTTCAGTGAAACCGACCTGCGGCTCTATGCCCTTGACGGCGGTGCTCTGCGCCTGGTGCTCGACGGCATCATCGTGGCCGGCTTTGGCGGCGAAGGCGACACCAATTGCGCAGGATCCTTTCAATCCAGCCGGGTCAGCCTGGCGATGAGCCCGGCGAGACATCACGGCTATCACGACATCACAGTGTTCGAGCGGTTGGACACCGACAATCCGTCTGTCGACAAGAATGGCGAGTGCCAGTCCCATCCCGGCAGGTTCATGAAACGAACCTACCGGCTGCGCTACGACGGCAGGCGCTATCAGTTTCCGGCGGGGCTCAAGGCGCTGGAGCCGGAATAGGCTTCGGTTGGTTAATGGCTTCTGTGCCCGAAACCAAATTTTAGGCGCGTTTCCGCACTGAAGTTTAATCGCCCTATTGTAGTCTGCTTCCTCAGAGAACGACCCGGTAAATCGGGCGATTGGGGCCAGGGGCATGCGTCACAGAAGTTTCACGGCAATGGCCGCGCTAGCGGCGGTCTTGATGGTCGGCGGCTGCACGACCGACAACGTCGACAAAACCAAGACCACATCGATCCAACCGGTGGCAAAAGACGTCAGCACCTCCGACCTTGCGCAAGGCAAGGCGCAGTTCCGCGAGGCCAATTACGGCCTTGCCGAACAGCATTTCCGCAAGGCCGTGGAACTGAAGGCCGACAGTGCCGAGGGATGGATGGGGCTTGCCGCCTCCTATGACGAACTCGGCCGCTTCGACTTCGCCGACCGCGCCTACGACCAGCTTTTGAAGGTTGCCGGGCGCAAGCCGCAGATTGTCAACAACATGGGCTATTCGCAGCTGCTGCGCGGCAACAAGAAGAAGGCGAGGGCGCTGCTCATGGAAGCAAGGGCCGGAATGGCCGACCCGAGCGTGATCAACGCCAATCTGGCGCTGCTCAACAAGGGCTGAGACTCTTCGCGGGGGCGGCAGTCGACGCTTTGTAAACCCTGTCGGCAGCTTGCTTTGAAACCGGCAGAAAACCGGTATCTCCGGCCGGTTGCATGCCTATGATGCGCCACAAATCGAAGATCCCGAAGGTTGCCGCTCATCCATGCTGGATTTCAGTTCGCTATTGCTGGCGGCTGCGCTGTCGGGCACATGCCTGAGCGTCACCATGTTTGTGATCTGGTTCACGGCGCCGCGTGCACGCTTCGTGCTGACGGTTGCGTGCGGCATTCTCGTCCTTGTCGCCCACGTCATCGTCTTCTGGCGCTACACGAGGGAGCCCAGTCCGTTGCTTTGTCAGGCAGCGTTGGCGCTGCTCAGCCTCGGTTTCCTGGCGCTTTCACTTTCGGCCATGCAATATCTTGGTGTGCGCAATTACAGCCGCGCTGTCCTGCCGGCCATGCTCGCGATCGCTGTCTGCGCCGGCGTGACCTATCTCGGTTTCGATGGTGTCGGCTTCATCCTCACCTATACGACGGTAACAGTGCTGCTCGCCTCGATCGGGGTGATGTTCTGGATCAAGGGCGGTCAGGATCGCGGCATTCTGCTGGTCGTTTCGGCGCTAAGCGGCGTCTGCGGCGTATCCTTCGGGCTCTGCGGCGCCGTGCTTCTGGTCAAGGGCCAGTGGGTGCTCGGCGTCGCACCCGACAATTGGGCCGAGCGGTTGAATTCGGTCGTGGCGGTCGCCTGCATGACGGCTCTCGGCGCGCTGACGCTGTCGCTGCATCATCTGCAGGCACAGATCGAACTAAAGGCCGAGACCCTGACCGACCCGTTGACCGGTCTGATGAACCGGCGGGCTTTGAACTCGCTCTATCGCGAGCGCGTCTTCGGCCCGTTCATGTCGGTCGCCATGTTCGACCTCGACCACTTCAAGCGAACCAACGATGTCTATGGCCATCCCGTCGGCGATCGGGTGCTCTGCCGTTTCGCCGCAGTCATCAAGAAGTATGACAGGGTTGGCGTCGACGCCTTCCGGCTGGGCGGCGAGGAGTTCGCGTTGGTCATGTCTCGGATGACCGAAGACAAGGCCTACGATTTCGCCAGCAGGATCGGCGTCGCCTTCGGCACGGAAGTGGTGCCGACGCCGCGCGGGCCGTTGCGCAGCAGCGTCAGCGGCGGCATTGGCTTTGGCAAGGAAGACGGCAGCAGCCTGGATGAAGTGCTGGCCGAGGCCGACCGGGCGCTCTACGCGGCCAAGAACGCCGGGCGAAATCGCGTGCTTGTCCTCAACGGCAAAGCCGACGGACCGGCCCTGCGCTCAGCCTGACAGGCCAGAGTGTTATTCGGCGGCGCCGAGATATTCCGACAGCGGCGGGCAGGAGCAGACGAGGTTGCGGTCGCCGGCGACATTGTCGATGCGCGAGACCGGCGGCCAGTATTTGGCCGCTGTATCGACATCGCCGGCGGGGTAGGCCGCTTCCAGCCGCGAATAGGGGTGGGTCCACTGGCCGGCAAGGGTTTCGGCCGCCGTGTGCGGGGCATTGACCAGCGGGTTGTCCTCGAGCGGCCATTCACCCTTCGCCACTTTCGCTGCCTCGCCGGCAATGGCGATCATCGCCTCGCAGAACCGGTCGAGTTCGCGCTTGGGCTCGGATTCGGTCGGCTCGACCATGAGCGTGCCGGCGACAGGGAACGACATGGTCGGCGCGTGAAAACCGTAATCGATCAGCCGCTTGGCGATATCGTCGACGCTGATGCCAGCGCTCTCCTTGAGCACGCGCGTGTCGAGGATGCATTCATGCGCGATGCGATCGTGCCTGCCCTTGTAGAGAAGCGGGAAGTGCGGCGCGAGCCGCGTCGCCACATAATTGGCCGAGATGATCGCCGTCTCCGTCGCCTGCTTCAGGCCGGCGGCGCCCATCATGCGGATGTACATCCAGGTGATCGGCAGGATGGAAGCGCTGCCGAACGGGGCAGCGGACACGGCATGCGCCGAACCTTCGGTGACATGACCCGGCAGATAGGGTTTCAGATGCGCCCTGACGCCGATCGGACCGACGCCCGGACCGCCGCCGCCATGCGGGATGCAGAAGGTCTTGTGCAGGTTCATGTGGCAGACATCGGCGCCGATATCGGCGGGCCGCGCCAAAGCAACCAGGGCGTTAAGGTTGGCGCCGTCGAAATAGACCTGGCCGCCATGCTCGTGAATGAGAGCGCACAGGTGGCGCGCGCCTTCTTCGTAGACGCCGTGCGTCGAGGGATAGGTGAACATCAGGGCTGCGAGATTCTTCGAATGCTCGTTGGCCTTGGCCCGCATATCGTCCATGTCGATATTGCCGTCCTCCAGGCAACGCACGACGACGACGCTCATGCCGGCCATCGCCGCACTCGCGGGATTGGTGCCATGCGCGGACTGGGGGATCAGGCAGATGGTGCGATGGCCTTCGCCACGCGAACGGTGATAGGCGCGGATGGCGAGCAGGCCGGCATATTCGCCTTGGCTGCCGGCATTGGGCTGCAGGCTGACGGCGTCGAAGCCGGTGATCTCCGCCAGCCAGCCTTCCAGCTCGCCGACCATGGCGCGATAGCCGGCCGAATGGCTGGCCGGCGCGAAGGGATGGAGGTTGGCGACAACAGGCCAGCTGACCGGCATCATTTCGGCCGCCGCGTTGAGCTTCATGGTGCAGGAGCCCAACGGGATCATGGTGCGGTCGAGCGCCAAATCCTTGTCGGCTAGCCTGCGCAGCAGGCGCATCATGTCGGTCTCGGAGTGGTTTTCGCGGAAAACCGGCTGGGTCAGAAACTCCTTGCCGCGCGGCTTGCCGGGCATCGCGCCGGCCTCAGTAGCGCCGGACTTGGCGCCGAACAGGGCGGCGATAGCCTCGAGATCCGCCTCGGTCGAGGTTTCGTCGAAGGCGATGCTGATGCGGTCGGCATCGATGACGCGCAGCAGCCGGCCACCTTTTTCAGCGGCAGCGGCGATCGAAGCTGCCTTGCCCTTCACTTCGGCCGTCACCGTGTCGAAACGGCTTGAGCCGAGCACGGAAACACCAGCGGTTTTCAGGCCTGCTGCGAGGCCGTTGGCGAGCTCATGAATTCGGGCTGCGATCGCCTGCAAACCAGTAGGCCCGTGCCAGATCGCGTATGCGGTCGCCATGTTGGCAAGCAGCGCCTGCGCGGTGCAGATGTTGGAGGTCGCCTTGTCGCGGCGGATATGCTGTTCGCGCGTCTGCAGGGCGAGGCGATAGCCGGGACGGCCCTTGCTGTCGATCGACTGGCCGACGAGGCGGCCGGGCATCAGCCGGGTCAGCTTGTCGGAGACGGCGCAATAGGCGGCGTGCGGGCCGCCAAAGCCCATCGGCACGCCAAAGCGCTGCATCGGGCCGACGGCGATGTCGGCGCCAAGCCTGGCCGGCGCTTCGGTCAGCGTGAGCGCAAGCGGATCGGCGATGAAGACGACCACGGCGCCGGTGGCGCGAGCCTTCTCGATCGCCGCCTTGTGGTCGCCATAGACGCCAAACGTGTCCGGCCAGGAGACCAGCAGGGCGGCGGTGTTGTCGTCGATGGTCTCGCCATCGATCTCGATGCCGAGCGGCTCGGCGCGGGTGCGCACGACGTCCAGCGTCTGCGGATGCGGCGTGCCGGCCAGCGCCACCTTGGTGCGCTTGTCGCGGTGATGGCGCAGCGCGATGCCGACCGCTTCGGCCACCGCCGTCGCTTCGTCGAGCAGCGAGGCCGAGGCCACCGGCAGGCCGGTCAATTCGGTGACCAGGGTCTGGAAGTTGAACAGCATTTCCAGGCGGCCCTGGCTGATCTCGGCCTGGTAGGGCGTATAGGCGGTGTACCAGGCCGGGTTCTCGAACAGGTTGCGCTGGATGACCGGCGGCACATGGACGCCGTGATAGCCGGCGCCGATGAAGCTCTTCAGCACCGTGTTTTTTGCCATGGTCGCAGCCAATTCGGCCAACGCTTCGGCTTCGCTGGCCGGCGCGGGCAGGGTCAGCGGCAGATCGAGGCGGATCGACTGCGGTACGGCCTGGCTGATCAGCGTCTCGACGGAGGGAACGCCGATCACGGCAAGCATGGCTCTGACATCGTTTACATCAGGACCGATGTGGCGGGCCGAGAAGGGGGTGAGTGCTGCGCTCATGGCAATAGGTCCTGATATCAACCGATATGGGCTTTGTAGGCGGCCTCATCCATGAGGCCTGCGAGTTGGCCTTCATCGGCCAGCTTCATCTTCCACAGCCAGCCGCCGCCGGTCGCCGCGGAGTTGACCAGTGACGGGTCCGAGGACAGCGCGCCGTTGGCGTCGGTGATCTCGCCGTCGACCGGCGCATAGACGTCGGATGCCGCCTTGACGGATTCGACGACCACGGCGGTATCGCCCTTGCTAAGCTTTGTGCCGATTTGAGGCAGTTCGACGAAGACGAGATCGCCAAGCTGTTCCTGCGCATAGTCGGTGATCCCGACGGTGGCGATGCCGGCTTCGACGGTCAGCCATTCGTGATCTTGTGTGAAATAGGTTTTTGCCATCGGAATTTATCCTTTGCGGTAGCGATGAGGAGTGAAGGGCAAGGAACTGATATCGATCGGGATTTTCGTCCCGCGAACGTCGGCGAAGAGTTTCGTGCCCGGCTTGGCCAGGGCGGTTGTGGCGTAGCCTATGGCGACGGGATGGCCGGCCGAAGGGCCGAAGCCGCCTGAAGTGACGTGGCCGGCCGGATTGCCGTCGGCATCGAACAGGGCGGCACCGGCGCGCACCGGCTGGCGGCCGTCCGGCTTCAGGCCGACGCGCTTTTGCGACGGTCCGCGCTCAAGGATCGAACGCAACGCGTCAGCGCCGATGAAGGATCCGCTGGCGCGGAGATCTTTGGGGATCGCCCACATCAGGCCGGCACTGGCCGGATCGATCTCCGGCGTGATGTCCTGGCCGTGCAGGCAGAGGCCGGCTTCCAACCGCAGCGAGTCGCGGGCGGCAAGGCCGATCCACAACACACGCTCGTCCTCGAGCAGTTTGGCGACCAGAGCCCGCGCATCCGCCTCCGGCAGGCCAATCTCGAAGCCGTCCTCGCCGGTATAGCCGGAGCGGCTCATGAACCAGTTTTGCTTCGGCTCGATGCCATGCATGAACAAGAGTGAGCCGGTCTCGATGCCGGCGCGGGACAGAGCGGCCCAGGCTTCGGGTCCCTGGATCGCCAGGAAGACGCGATCGAGCGCATCGACTTTCACATCGAAATCGGTCGCCAGCGCGCGCAGATGCTTCTCGTCCTCGACCGCATTGCCGGCATTGGCGACAACCATGAACCTGGTATCGCCGAGTCGGGTGACGATCAGATCGTCGATGATGCCGGCGGCCTCGTTGAGGAAGAAAGTATATTTGGACTGCGAAATGTCGAGCGCGCCGGCATCGAGCGGGCAGGCGCGGTTCAGAAGTGCCGCAGCGCCCGGCCCGCTGACCGCGAACAGCTTCATATGCGAAATGTCGAACAGGCCGGCATGTTCGCGGGTGTGAAGGTGCTCCTTCATCACGCCGGCCGGATAGGTCAGCGGCATCGACCAGCCGGCGAAGGCGCCAAAGCGCGCGCCGGCGGCGGTGTGCAGATCTTCGAGGGGTAGGTGTTTGGTGTCGTCGCCCGTCATGTCATCTCCAGAGTCGCACGCAATCGGCCGCTGCTGGCGACCAGTCCGTGCCCCTCTGTCTGAAGCCTGAGAGACTCGCGCAACCGGAACTCTGTCGGCGACGCTTACACCTTCGGCGCGGGGGCAAGCCCCGACTTTCCAGAGTGTCTTTCCCGTCTACGGTTCTTTTGCCTGAGAGATTTCGGGCGATTTCCCCTTCGGCGACAGCTCGCGCTGCTCTCTCCCGCAAACAGGTAGGACTCAAAACTTGAGCCCTCGACGCGCCATCCATAGCTTGTCGGCGACACCTTGTCACCTGCCCGCGACATCTTCCTGACAAGTCTTCGCTAACCACGCCGTTTGCCGGTTTTTCAAGACAATGCCGATATTCTGGGCCGATTGTTTGGCCGGCAATTGCGTTGGGCACGGCGGATGGGGATTGACAGATGGGCGAACGGATCGGGAGCGCGCCGGTGGCGGGGCTGGCCTCGAAGGACCGCATCACGGCGGAAGATGTCGTCATGCTGCGTCGCGAAGTGTTCGCCGACGGCGTGGTGACGCGCGGCGAGGCCGAAGCACTGTTTGCGCTCGATGCGACAGCGACGGACAGGTGCCAGGAATGGCCTGAATTCTTCGTCGAGGCGGTTGCCGACTACATCGTCCATCAGGAAAAGCCGGCCGGCTATATCTCAGAGGACAATGCCGACTGGCTGATCAGAACGATCTCGCGCGACGGCATGGTCGACAGCCTCACCGAGCTGGAGCTTCTGGTGCATGTGCTGGAAAAGGCGAAATCGTCGCCCGGCCGGCTCTCCGCCTATGCGCTCGAGCAGGTCGCCAACGCGGTGGTCGACGGCAAGGGACCACTGATGCTCGGCGGCGCGCTGGTTCCCGGGCTGGTCGCCAAGGCCGAGGTCGATCTGCTGCGCCGCATCCTCTATGCCTATGGCGGCGACGGCAACATCGCCATCACCCGCACCGAGGCCGAAGTGCTGTTCAGGATCAACGAGAGCAGTGCTGCGGCCGACAACCACCCGTCCTGGAACGACCTGTTCGTCAAGGCGCTCGCCAATTTCGTCATGTGTTCGGCCGGCTACGAAGCGCCGACGCGCGATGTGGCGCTGCGTCGTGACAGTTTCCTGGACCAGGCCGAGCCCGAAGTTGGCGGCTTCTTCAGCCGCATGGTGTCGGGCGGACTGGCCGGCATCATGGAAGCCTATCGTTCGCCCGGCGATATCGAGGCCGAATGGGAGTCGAAGAACCGTGCCGCCGAGGCACTCGCGCGCCGCGCCGAGACGATCGACGCCAGCGAGGCGAAATGGCTGGCCGATCGCATCGGCACCGACCGCCCGCTGCGTGACAATGAACGCGCGCTGCTGACGCTGATCAAACTCGCCTCGCCGGAGATACATCCGGCGCTCAAGCCACTGCTCGACAAGGTTGCTTAAGCCGCGCCGTTTTCTGCGACCGTTTTGCAGAGGACGATATTGGAGTGTCTTCAGGCCAATCGCCAAGTTCGGCCACGCGCTCGAAACCGGCTTCCTCAGGCAAGCTCGGTTCGGTCGGAGTCAGATCGTGCTCGGTCAGAATGCGAGGCCATCAAATCCCGCCATACCAGTCATAGCCATTGTCTTCCCAATAGCCGCCGCGGCCGCCGCCGATATTGGCAAAACTGTCGACGAGCTCGATCTTGTAGAGATACTTCGGCATCTTGTAGCCGAGCTGTCGTTCGACGCGCACGCGCAGCGGCGCGCCGTTTTCGACCGGCAGCGGCTTGCCGTTGAGGCCGTAGGCGAGGATCGTCTGCGGGTGGCGGGCATCGATCAGGTCGATGGTGCCGTAATATTTGATTTCCCCGGAGAGGCTGCGATCGATCGTATCGAGGCAGTGGAACATGACATAGCGGGCCTGCGGCTTGACCACAGCCTGGTCGAGCACCAGCGACAGCGGGGTGCCGGTCCATTTGGCGATGCAGCTCCAGCCTTCGACACAGTCGTGGCGGGTGATCTGCGTGCGGCTCGGCATGTTCTCCAACTGCTCGCGGCTGAGCGACAGCGGCTTTTCGACCAGGCCCGTTACCTCCAGCCGCCAGTCGGCGAAATTGTTGGCGAGCAGGCCCTTGTAGGTGTCATCGTCGGGCGCGGTGACGCCGTTCGGCCGCTGCGGCTGGCGGATGTCGGCCTCGGTGAATTCCGGCGCCAGAGCATCGCGGCCGGCAAGCCAGCGTTGCGCGCGGTAGGTCAGGCCATTGGCGTTTTCGAGGAAACTGCGCAGGCCGTCGCCCATGCCGAGCTGGCTGTCGAAGGCATCGCAGCCCGACAACATGATGCCGGAAACGCCGAGGCCGGCGCCCGTCAGGAACTTTCGGCGGCTGATCTGGAATTTGGCCATCTCACGCACTCCTCTCGGTGTCGCCATGCCTTGGCGGATCGGTGCGGTACCAGCCGGTGATGATCGAGCGCAGTTCGTTGATCGGGCCGGCGGCGAGGATCATCATCATATGGACGATGAAAAAGCCGACCAGCAGCACCATCACCGTGAAATGGATGGTGCGCGCCGTCTGCCTTCCGCCGAGCAGTTCGTTGAGCCAGGGCAGCACCGAGTTCATGCTCGGCGACATGGCAAGGCCGGTGATGATCATGAGTGGCAACAGCACGAACAGTACGCCGCCATAGGCCATTTTCTGCAGCGTGTTGTATTCGCGTGTGTGGTGGAACCTGAGCTTGGCGTGCTCGATGATGTCCTGCGGCAGCCGCTTGAGATCGTCAAGGCGCGGCGCCAGATCGCGGCGCAGATGGCCGTTGACCAGGCTGGCGACCAGCCAGACGACCAAGGTGGTTGTCAGTATCCAGGCGAAGAAGAAATGCACAACGCGGGCGGTGCCGAGATCGTAATAGGACGGGATTGTCGCCCAGGACGGGAAGGCACGCGACGTTTGCTGCCGGGCCGGGCCCGACCAGCCGAGCACGCCTGTGGTGTCGAAGCGATGGCCGAAGATTTCGGTATAGCCGCGCGGGCCGGTGGCGGTGTTTTCGGCGCCGATGGCAAAGACGGTGTTGTTGTACTCGAAGCCGGATTGCTTGCCGATGTAGAGCTGCGGCCGGGCATTGAAGATCTGCAGGCCGGACAAAAGCATGAAGAACAGCGAGATCGCCCACAGCCAGTGCGTCAGGCGGGTCCAGCGCGATTGCCGGTAGATCAGCGTCGCATCCTTCGTCGAGGCGGCATCGACGCCTGCGCCGGGCTGACTCATGGTAATGGTTTCCATCTTTTCCTCGCCTCCGGCTGCGCGATCCTGGGATGGCCGCGCTCGTCCTTGTCCTCCCAATACGTCGCTATCGAAAGCGATGTTTCATGCGGTCACGTTTTTATTACGGGCACGGGTTTATCGCGGGCACGGATACTCAATTGCCGAGGCTCACCGCGAGATTGACGACGGCGGCGACGATGACGGCGTTGAAGAAGAACGACAGGATCGAATGGACAAGCACCACGCGGCGCATATGCGAGGTCGTGATCGCGGTGTCGGCGGTCTGCGCGGTCATGCCGATCACCGTCGCGAAATAGAGAAAGTCCCAACCGTCCGGCCGTTTGCTGCCGGGAAAATCGAGGCCGCCGACCGGTATCTTCTTCTTGGTTTCGGTATCGATCGCGTCGCCGTCCATCCAGTAGACATGCGCATAGTGGAGGGCGGCCATGGCATGGATGGTGAACCAGCCAAGCGGGATCGACAGCATGGCGAAGCCGAGTTCGATGGGGTCGCGATCCTTGTGATTGATCAAAAGGAACAGCAGGACAATGGCCATGGCGACGATGCCGAGCGTGATGGCAAAGATGCCCAGCACTGGGAGGTCCAGTTCGCGCGCGTTCTTGCTGAGATAGCGGCCGGACAGCAGCGGCATCTTGGCGATGACGAGCGCGATGAAGACGACGAAGAAGGAATCGGCGGCAATCGAGATCGAATAGGCAAGCCGCGTGGAGACGGGGAGCGCTCCAATCAAAGGCAATACCGCGGCAAATACGACCAGACCGACGGCTAGCGACACAAAGAACTGCTTGTGCCGCTGCAAGGGGTTATTCGGCGATGTGTCGGCCATAGCCCGACCTCGGATGATGCTTCACGTCTGGTCGGGTGTGACGGATTTCAGAGCCCGCCGCAAGATACGGTCGAGCTCACCCAGGAAACGCGAGCGATCCTGTGGCGCAAAGCTGGCATTGTAGCCCTTGCTCTCGCCGGTTTCGCGCAGATGCTGCTTCAAATCGCGCATTGCAACCGCCATGCCGATGGTCTCCGGCGTGAACGGCCGGCCGGTTGGCCCAAGCACATGCGCGCCGAGCCCCACGGTGCGAGCGGCAAGCGGGATGTCGGCGGTGATCACGATGTCGTTGGGTTTTGCGTTCTCGACGATCCAATCGTCAGCGGCATCGGCGCTTTTAGAGACGACGACGTTGCGAATCATCGGATCGCGCGACGGACGCAGCCCGCCATTGGAGACGTAGGTGACGACCACGCCATGGCGCTCGGCGACCTTCTCGACCTCGGCTTTCACCGGGCAGGCGTCGGCGTCGACGTAGATGGCGGGTGCGGGCATTATCTCTCCAAAACGGACATGGGGCCGGCATGTTACCCGGCCCCATGCCAGAAATCTCGTACCGTCAGGCCGGCAGCGCGCCCGACTTCTTCGCCGTCCAGGTGGCTATGTAATCCATCAGGCCGGGGTTGAGACAGTCATAGGGTTCGAGGCCGATCGATTTCAACTGGCCGCGAATGCCGTCCATGCGCTTGGGGTCGACACCGGATTCGATGATCGACGAGACGAAAGCGGTGAAGCCCGGCGGTGACCAGCCGTCTTCCTCGAAGCGCTCGGGATGGATGAAGGACAGACCCTTGAACGGATGATCGCGCTCGACCGGGCCGTGCATGTGGACGCCGCAACCGGTGCAGGCATGGCGCTGGATCAATGCTGCCGGATCGACCACCTTCAGCTTGTCGCCATTCTCGGTGACGGTGACGTCGCCAGTGCCGGCGACCGCCACGACCGAGAACACCGCGCCGTCCGGTTTCCAGCATTTGGTGCAGCCGCAGGCATGGTTGTGGGCGATCTGGCCCTTGACCGTCACCTTCACCGGCTTGCTGGTGCAGGCACAGACCAGCGTGCCGCCGGCAAAGCTTGCGCTTTCCTTCGGCAGGCCATTGTCGATTTTCGGATGCAGTTTCTCAGGCATTATCTTCCTCCCTTGTTGAACCCATGCAACTACAGTCGCTGGCCCTTCGGTCGGCGGCTTCTTCTCCTCAATAAACGACGACGCTCCTGATCGACTTGCCCTCATGCATGAGGTCGAAGCCCTTGTTGATGTCTTCCAGCTTCAGCAAATGGGTGATCATCGGGTCGATCTGGATCTTGCCGTCCATGTACCAGTCGACGATTTTTGGCACGTCAGTGCGGCCGCGTGCGCCGCCAAAGGCGGTGCCCATCCAGGTGCGGCCGGTGACCAGCTGGAATGGCCTGGTCGAAATCTCCTGGCCGGCGCCCGCAACGCCGATGACGACCGACTTGCCCCAGCCGCGATGCGAGGCTTCCAGCGCCTGGCGCATTACCTTGGTGTTGCCGGTGCAGTCGAACGTGTAGTCGGCGCCGCCGATCTGGTCGGCACCGCGCTTGGTCATGTTGACGAGGTGGGGGACGATGTCGCCGTCGATCTCCTTCGGATTGACGAAATGCGTCATGCCGAACCTCTCGCCCCATGCCTTCTTGTCGTTGTTGAGATCAACGCCGATGATCATGTCGGCGCCGGCCAGCTGCAGGCCCTGGATGACATTCAAGCCGATGCCGCCTAGGCCGAAGACCACGGCGGTCGCGCCTTGCTCGACCTTGGCGGTGTTGATGACAGCGCCAATGCCGGTGGTGACGCCGCAGCCGATGTAGCAGATCTTGTCGAAGGGGGCCTCGGGGTTGACCTTGGCCACCGCGATCTCGGGCAGCACGGTGAAGTTGGAGAAGGTCGAGCAGCCCATATAGTGAAAAATCTTGTCCTTGCCGATTGAGAAGCGCGACGAGCCGTCCGGCATCAGGCCCTGGCCCTGCGTGGCGCGGATGGCGGTGCACAAATTGGTCTTGCGCGACAGGCAGGACGGGCACTGCCGGCATTCCGGCGTGTAGAGCGGGATGATGTGGTCGCCCTTCCTGACGCTAGTGACGCCCTTGCCGACATCGACGACGATTCCGGCGCCTTCATGGCCGAGGATTGCCGGAAACAGACCTTCGGGATCGGCGCCCGACAAAGTGAACTCGTCGGTGTGGCAGATGCCGGTCGCCTTGATCTCGACCAGCACCTCGCCTTCGCGCGGTCCGTCGAGGTCGACCTCCATGATTTCCAGCGGCTTTCCGGCGGCGACAGCGACAGCGGCGCGGGTTTTCATCAGGCAATTCCTCCCAAGGCGATTGGTCTTCAGGCTTTCAGGGTTTTTATACTGTTTCAACCCGATTTGGCGACCAAATATGGCGCAAATCTTGGCTCAGTCGTCGGCGAGCCCAACCTTCGCCCCTCGGCACGGGCCTGGCGGGCAGGGAGTGTCTTGATGGGTGCGCTGCCGGCGGTGCTTGAGCCCGGCTGCCGAAGCCCATAAGAAGGACGAAAGACCGAGGAAACGCCTTCGATGTTCACGAAAATCCTGATCGCCAATCGCGGCGAGATTGCTTGCCGCGTCATCAAGACGGCGCGCAGGATGGGGATTGCCACCGTAGCGGTCTATTCCGACGCCGATCGCGACGCCGTGCACGTCGAAATGGCCGACGAAGCCGTGCATATCGGGTCATCGCCGGCCGCGCAAAGCTATCTTCTGCCTGAAAAGATCATCGCTGCCTGCAAGGAGACGGGCGCGCAGGCCGTGCATCCCGGCTACGGTTTTCTGTCGGAGCGGGCCGCCTTCTGCGAAGCGCTTGAGGCTGAGGGCATGGTCTTCATCGGTCCAAAAGCCAAGGCGATCAAGGCGATGGGCGACAAGATCGAATCGAAGAAGTTCGCCAATGCCGCAGAAGTGTCGACGGTACCGGGCTGGCTTGGTGTCATCGAAAATGCCGACCATGCCGAAAAGATCGCCGGCGAGATCGGCTATCCCGTGATGATCAAGGCCTCGGCCGGCGGCGGCGGTAAAGGCATGCGCATTGCCTGGAGCCAGTCGGAAGTGCGCGACGGCTTCGACCGGGCGCGCTCGGAGGCGAAAAGCTCGTTCGGCGACGACCGCGTCTTCATCGAAAAGTTCGTCGTCGATCCGCGTCATATCGAAATCCAGGTGCTGGCCGACGCGCATGGCACCGCCCTCTATCTCGGCGAGCGCGAATGCTCGATCCAGCGCCGGAACCAGAAGGTTGCGGAAGAGGCGCCGTCGCCATTCCTCGATGCCAGGACGCGCAAGGCCATGGGCGAGCAGGCCGTGGCGCTGGCCAAGGCGGTCGACTACCAGAGCGCCGGCACCGTCGAGTTCATCGTCGATGCTGAAAAGAACTTCTATTTCCTTGAAATGAATACACGATTGCAGGTCGAGCATCCGGTGACGGAGCTTGTTACCGGCATCGACCTAGTCGAGCAGATGATCCGTGTCGCCGCCGGCGAGAAGCTGGCGATCGAGCAGAGCGACGTCAAGCTGAACGGCTGGGCGGTGGAAAGCCGGCTCTATGCCGAGGATCCCTATCGCAATTTCCTGCCCTCGATCGGCCGTTTGACGCGCTACCGGCCGCCGGAGGAGGGCACGTTCGGCGACATCGTCATCCGCAACGACACCGGCGTCACCGAAGGTTCCGAGATTTCGATGTTCTATGACCCGATGGTGGCAAAACTCTGCACATGGGCGCCGACACGGCTGGCGGCAATCGACGCCATGTCGGAAGCGCTGGACAGTTTCGTCGTCGACGGCATCGAGCACAACATTCCATTCCTGGCGGCGCTGATGCAGCATCCGCGCTGGCGCGAGGGGCGGATATCGACGGGCTTCATCGCCGAGGAATATCCTGACGGCTTCGCGCCGATCGTGCCCAATGGCGATGAAAAGGCAGTGCTGGCGGCGATCGCCACCGCGGTCGAGCTTCTGCGCCGCGACCGGCTCGACCGGCTGGGCGGGCGGCTGGCGCCGCATTCGGGCGCACTCAAGCGCGATTGGGTGGTGAAGCTCGGCGACGACTATCTCCAGGCTTCGATCATCGAGGGCATGATCTCCATTCCGATGGAAATCGATCTGTCGGTCGATGGCGGCAAAGCGCTGACCGTGGCGTCCGACTGGCGGCCGGGCGACCTCATCTGGCGCGGCACTGTCGGTGCCCGCAAGGTCACGGCGCAGATCAGGCCGGCGCCGAACGGCCTGCGCATTGCCTGGAAAGGCATGTCGGTGACGGCGCGCGCCATGCTGCCGCGCACGGCGGAGCTGGAAAGGCTGATGCCGGAGAAGGTGGCGCCGGACACGTCCAAGATGCTGCTTTGCCCGATGCCGGGCCTGGTCGTGTCGATCGCGGTTGCCGAGGGGCAGGAGGTCAAGGCCGGCGAGACGCTGGCCGTGGTCGAGGCGATGAAGATGGAAAACGTGCTGCGCGCCGACCGCGATCTTGTCGTGTCGAAGCTCAACGCCAAGCCGGGTGACAGCCTGGCTGTCGATGCGGTGATCATGGAGTTCGCCTAGAGATTGTTTGGAAATTCTACTCCGGCGGCCATCTGAAGGTGGTTCTGCGCTTCCCGTGCTCACGGACCAATGGCCGCTGCGCTCCGGTTCTCGAAACCACCATCATATGACTCGCCAGTGCGAATTTCGAACAATCTCTGAGCCGTGCGGCTGGGTACGGAAGCCTGTGGTCGGTGGTCATTTGTGCTGGACTGGCATCGCCCGGTCCGGGACAATACATCTCCATCGACTCAAAGCCCTTCGAGCAATTTGAAACATCATGGCGGATGACAAACTTCCACGCGATCCCCTGAGGCGCGAAGCAGCGCTCGCTGCTGCGCGCCCGGAGGCGCCGGCGCGGCCGTTCATCCATCTGCGCGTGCATTCGGCGTATTCGCTGCTCGAGGGCGCCTTGCAGGTCGCCGCCGTTGTCGGTCATGCAGTCAAGGACGAGTGCCCGGCAATCGCAGTCACCGACACAAACAATCTGTTCGGCGCGCTGGAATTTGCCCAGAAGGCGGTGAAGGAAGGCATCCAGCCGATTATCGGTTGCCAGATCGATCTCGCCTTTTCCGGCGAGACCAGCGACGCGCAGCGCGACCGCCGCCGCCATGGTCCGGAGATGCACGCCGTGGTGCTGCTCGCCGCCACCGAGGCCGGCTACAGCAACCTCGTCAGGCTGGTCAGCCAGGTCTATCTGGAGACGCCGCCGGGCGAGCCCGTGCATCTGACGTCAGCAATGCTGGAAGGCCATAGCGATGGCCTGATCTGCCTCAGCGGCGGGCCGCGCGGCCCGATCGGCCGGGCGCTGAAGGAGGATCGCCGAGATCTTGCCGAGACGCGGCTTCTGGCACTCAAGGCGCTGTTCGGCGACCGGCTCTATGTCGAGCTGGACCGTGTTTCCGGTTATGACCGCGCTATCGAGAAATCATCGGTCGACCTTGCCTATATCCATGATCTGCCGCTGGTCGCCACGAATGAGGCGTTCTTCGCCGCCCGCGACGACTATGACGCGCATGATGCTCTGATCGCCATTGCCGAGGGTTCGGTGGTTGCCGCCGACAACCGTCGCCGGCTGACTTCGGACAATTTCCTGCGCAGCCAGGCGGATATGGCGCGGCTGTTCGCCGACCTGCCGGAAGCGATCGACAACACCGTCGAGATCGCGCTGCGCTGTTCCTATTATCCCAAGACCCGCAATCCGATCCTGCCACGCTTTACCGGCGGCGATGTCGCCGACAATGAGGTGGCGCTGAAAGCGGAGGCCGATGAGCTACGCCGGCAGGCGCATGAGGGGCTCGAGGCGCGGCTGGCTGCGCATGGGCCCACTTCCGGCTACACGGTCGAACAATACCGCGAGCGGCTCGATTTCGAACTCTCCATCATCGAGAAGATGAAGTTTCCCGGCTATTTCCTGATCGTCGCCGACTTCATCAAATGGGCCAAGGCGCAAGGCATTCCGGTCGGGCCGGGCCGTGGTTCGGGCGCCGGATCGCTGGTCGCTTATTCCACGACCATCACCGACATCGATCCGCTGCGCTTCTCGCTGCTGTTCGAGCGCTTCCTCAACCCCGACCGCGTGTCGATGCCCGACTTCGACATCGACTTCTGCCAGGACCGGCGCGAAGAGGTCATCCGCTACGTCCAGCAGAAATATGGCCGCGACCAGGTTGGGCAGATCATCACCTTCGGTACGCTGCAGGCGCGCGCGGTGCTGCGCGACGTCGGCCGCGTGCTGCAAATGCCTTACGGCCAAGTCGACAAGCTCTCCAAAATGGTGCCGCAGAACCCCGCCAATCCGGTCAAGCTGGCGGATGCCATCGCCAACGAGCCGCGCTTTGCCGAGGAGGCCGAGAAGGAGCCAATCGTGCAGACGCTGCTCGATATGGCGCAAAAGCTGGAAGGGCTCTACCGCCACGCTTCGACGCACGCCGCCGGCATCGTCATCGGCGACCGGCCCTTGTCGGAACTGGTGCCGATGTACCGCGATCCGCGCTCCGACATGCCGGTCACCCAGTTCAACATGAAATATGTCGAACAGGCCGGGCTGGTGAAGTTCGACTTCCTCGGCCTGAAGACGCTGACCGTGCTGGAGACGGCAGTGAAGCTGATCCGCCGGCGCGGCATCGAGATCGACCTGGCGACGATCCCGCTCGACGACCCTGAAACCTACGCCATGCTGTCGCGCGGCGAAGTGGTCGGTGTGTTCCAGGTGGAAAGTGCCGGTATGCGCAAGGCGCTGATCGGCATGCGGCCCGACTGTATCGAGGACATCATCGCGCTGGTGGCGCTCTACCGCCCCGGCCCGATGGAGAACATCCCGACCTACAACGCCAGAAAGCATGGCGAAGAGGAGATGGCCTCGATCCATCCCAAAATCGACCATCTGGTGAAGGAGACGCAAGGCGTCATCGTCTACCAGGAACAGGTGATGCAGATCGCGCAGGAGCTGTCGGGGTATTCGCTCGGCGAAGCCGACCTGCTGCGCCGCGCCATGGGCAAGAAGATCCGCGCCGAAATGGACAAGCAGCGCGAGCGCTTCGTCACTGGTGCGGTCGAACGCGGCGTCGGCAAGCCGCAGGCCGACTTCATCTTCGACCTTCTGGCCAAGTTCGCCGACTACGGCTTCAACAAATCGCACGCGGCCGCCTACGCCGTCGTGTCCTACCAGACCGCCTATCTCAAGGCGCATTACCCCGTCGAGTTCCTGGCGGCGTCGATGACGCTCGACATGGGCAATACCGACAAACTCGCCGATTTCCGCCAGGATGCGCTGCGTCTCGGCATCGAGGTGGTGGCGCCGTCGGTGATGACCAGCTTCCGCAATTTCGAGGTCGGCGAGAACCGCATTTACTATTCGCTGGCGGCCCTCAAGGGCGTCGGCGACGCTGCGGTCGAGCACATCGTCGCCATGCGCGGCGAAAAGCCGTTCAAGAATCTCGCCGATTTCTGTGAAAGGGTCGATCCCAAGATCGTCGGCAAGCGCGTCTTCGAAAGCCTGATCATGGCCGGCGCGCTCGACTGCTTCGGCCACGACCGCGCCCAGATGATGGCCGGCGTCGAACGGATGATGGGGCTGGCTTCTCTGGCGCAGCAGAATGCCATTTCGGGCCAGCACGACATTTTCGGCGCGTCGCTCGGCGCGCAACAGCAGGCGCTCAATTTGCCGCAGACCGATCCGTGGCTTGCCGCCGACCGGCTGCACCGCGAATTCCAGGTCGTCGGCTTCTATCTTTCGGCGCATCCGCTCGACGAGTACAAGGCGGCCCTGCAGAAGATGCGCGTGCAAAACTGGGGCGAGTTCTCGGCTGCGGTCAAACGCGGTGCCGCCGCGGGCCGGCTCGCCGGCACCGTCACCACCAAGCAGGAGCGCAAGACCCGAACCGGCAACAAGATGGGCGTCATCGCCTTTTCCGACACATCTGGCCAATATGAAGCCGTGCTGTTTTCGGAAGGGTTGGCGCAGTATCGCGATCTGCTCGAGCCCGGACGTTCGGTGGTGATCACCGTTTCGGCCGAGGATAGGCCCGAAGGGGTCAATCTGCGCATCCAGACGGTGCAGTCGCTGGAGGATGAGGCCAGCCGTATCCAGAAGGCGCTGCGCATCTTCGTGCGCGATGCGGCTCCGATCGGCATGCTGGCCGGCCAACTGGCGGTAAAGGGCGAGGGCCAGGTCAGCTTCGTGCTGATCAAGGAAGCCGGGCAAGGTGAGATCGAGATCGAATTGCCCAATCGCTACCGCATCTCGCCGCAGATCGCGTCGGCCATGCGCGCGGTGCCGGGTGTGGTCGAAGTCGAGCTCGTCTAGGCTGCGCTGATATACACGGCAATCGCATCGACGTCGGCCAGTGCATGACGGCATAAAGATGCTCTGGGCCTGACATTGCAGCCGATAGGGCCAGCGTGCGGGGCGTGGTTGACCTGACCTTCCTTTGAACCACATGCGTTGAGCAGAAACTTCAAAGGAACGCACAATCATGCCCAGCCGCGAACGCGTCGAAGCCTTCCTCAAGGAGGTGGTCGAAGGCAGCCACGTCAAAGCGATCGCCGACTTCTACCATGACGATGCCACCATGCAGGAAAATCTCGGCGTCCCGCGGCGCGGCAAGGAAACACTGATGGCGCATGAGCAGGCAGCACTCGACCGGATCGAGAAGATGCACACCCATCCTGTCCAGACATTCCTGGTCGATGGCGACAATGTCGCCATACGCTGGACCTTCGACCGTGTCGACAAGGCCGGCACCGTGCGCCGGCTGGAAGAGGTGGCCCTGCAGCGCTGGCGTGGTGACCGGATTGCGGAGGAGCGGTTCGTCTACGACACCGCCTCGGCCTGGCGCCTTGTCGGGCCGGACGGCAAGGTGGTGGAGGGGTGACGATCACCGGGTCAGATCATGATGAGATTTGGTTGAAATCTCATCATGATCTAACCCTTTGTTGGAGCATGATCTTTTCCGCAAACCGGCACCCCATTTTTTGGGATCATGCTCTAGACGACCCCGGCTGGGACCGTTACGCACTTGGTGATGAAAGCAGCCGAGAAGGACGGATTGCAGCAAAGCTCAGCGATGGCGCGGCTGCGTGACAGGCTGCGCAAGCTCTATCACGGACGCACGCCGGCGGCGTTCCGGTTTCAACTGGCGGCGGTCATCATCGACCTCGCCATCATCGCCTTCTTCGTTGCCACGCCGGTGCTCCAGGACAAGCCGTCATTCCTGTGGCTCGACTATACCGTCGCCGCATTGGTCGCCGCCGACCTGATTGCCCGGCTGTTAGCCTCCAACGACATGCTGCGGCTGATGAAACAGCCGACATCCTGGGTCGATGTCTTCATCCTTTTGACGCTGCTGATGCCGACGGCGCTGGCAAATCTGGCGTTCCTGCGCATCCTGCGGCTGTGGTCGCTGTCGCGCAGCGGTTCGCTGTGGCAGCATTTCGAAATGCGTGGCTTGAGGCCCTGGCGCGAGGCGAGCCACGCGGTCATCAACCTGTTGACGTTCCTGTTCGTCATCACCGGCTTCGTCTACACCTTCTTCTTCCGCACCGGCGCCGGCCTCGAAAACTACATTGATGCGCTGTATTTCACCGTTGCCACGGTGACGACGACCGGTTTCGGCGACATCGTGCTGCCGGGGATCGCCGGCAAGCTGACCGCGATCGCCACCATGATCATCGGCATCTCGCTGTTCGTCAGACTGGCGACGGCGATTTTTCGACCCGCCAAGGTGTTCTTTCCCTGTCCGCAGTGCGGACTGCAACGGCATGAGCCGGACGCCGTGCACTGCAAGGCCTGCGGGCATCTTCTCAACATACCGGATGAGGGGAATTGACCGACCGCTCCGAGGCCGCGACCTCGGCCGGCTTTGGCGCCTTGCGCTGCAGGTTGAGCAGGTTGCCCATCAGGATCAGCAGGGCGCCGCCGGCTGTAAAGATGTCGATCTGTTCGCTGTAGAGCAGCCAGCCGATCAGCGCCGACAGTGGCACGCGCAGGAAATCCATCGGTGAAATCACCGTAGCGTCGGCATAGGTGAGGGCACGCGCCATGCAGAAATGCGACGACATGCCGGTGAAGGCAATCAGCAGGATCCATGGCCAGAGTTCGAGCGGTGGGTTGCGCCATTCATAAAGCGCCGGGATCAGGCCGACCACTGACTGGATGATCAGCATCCAGAAGATGATGCGCACGACACTGTCCGTGCGGGTCAGCGACTTGACCAACACCACCGATACGCCAAAGCACACGGCCGCGCCGAGAACGACGAGGTGACCCGGATCCATGGAGCCGACGCCGGGGCGAACGATGACCACCACGCCGATCAGGCCAAGCACGACCGCCGCAATTTTCGGGCGGGAGAGCCTTTCGCCAAGAAAGGTCACCGCCAGGATCGCGGTCCAGATCGGCGTGGTGAATTCGATCGATATGAGCACCGCAAGCGGGATCAGCGTCAGCGCATAGAGCCATGCCGCCTGGCCCGTATAGTGGATGACATTGCGAGCGATATGGGCCAACGGGCGCTGCGTGCGCATTGCAGCGAATCCGCCGCTCATCGTCACCAGCGGCAACAGGATGAAGAAGCCGATCACCGAGCGCAGTTCCAGCACCTGGAAGACGTTGAGCTCGGCGGTGGTTGCGCGGCCGGCGACCGACATCGCCAGAAACGAGGCGATCGACAGCGCCATCCAGAACGCGGCTTTGGGGATCGATGGGGAAGGTGCCATAGGCGCTATGTCGCAAGCCGGGACTTCTATCGCAACCGTTAGGCGACGCATTCGACTGGGCCAGACCCGTTGCAAAACAGCCATGCTGGAAGTGGAACCTGACGCAACGGCAGGCGTTGGTTCCCGGTATTGGCCAATTGCTGGACGCATCGTTTCTTCAACATCAACGGGGGAGAGATTCCGATGAAATCATTCGCGCGGTTTCTGCTAGCCGGCTGCCTGGTAACTGCAAGCGCCACGGCCGATGCCGACGAGGCGAATTTTCTCAGCTCCTTGCAAGGGAATTTCTCCGGCAAGGGGACAGTCAAGGTCACCACCGACGCACCGACGGTGAATGTGTCCTGCACCTTCAATTCCGACGCGACCTCGAGTTCATTGTCGCTTGACGGCAATTGCCGTGGTCTTGTCGTGGTGACGCGCGCCATCAGCGCCAATCTGAAGGCCCGCGGGGCGAAGTATACTGGCGTCTATGTCGGGTCGCGCACCGGGCCGGCACAGCTCGCCGGCAGCCGTTCCGGGAACGCGATCAGGGTCGGCATTCGGTGGGCGGCGGTGGTCATTGGCGATCGCAAGGCGGGGTTGACGGTGGCGAAAACCAGCGGCGACGGAATGCGGTTGACCGTTACCGACGTCGATCCGAAAACCGGCAACAACGTGGTGACGAGCCGCATCGATCTCAAGCGTATCTAAGCCGTCTCACTCCTCGATCGGCTCCGGCGGGTTGGCGTTGCGGCCTTTACCGAAGGTGTAGCCGGTTTCCACCGCCTTCTTGCCGAACTTGTCGCGCAGCGTATCGATGGCGCTTTCGGCCATGGCGCGCTTGCGCGAGCCGACGTCGACGAGATCGGGCGGATCGGCCTTCTCGTCATCCGAGAGATCGCTGACACCGATGCCGAGCAGCCGGTACTTTGTCCCGTCCGCCTCCTTGCGCAACAGGTCGAGCCCGGTCTGGAAAATACGGTCGGCCAGCCTTGTCGGGTCGCCGAGCTGGCGGTTGCGGGTGCGCAGCTTGAAATCCTGCGTCTTCAGCTTCAGCACCACGGTGCGCCCGGCAATGCCTGACTTCTTCAGCCGCGCCGAGACCTTTTCCGACAATCCCCTCAGCACTGGAACCAGTTCGCCCATTTCAGCTATGTCGGTGTCGAAAGTGGTTTCGGCCGACACACTTTTCGCATCCTGGTCGGGATCGACACGGCGGTCGTCCTGGCCGCGCGAGAGATGGTAGAGCCGGGTGCCCATCACGCCATAGCGGCGCATAAGATCGGCGCGCTCCATGCGCTGCAACTGGGCGATGCTGCGGATGCCGTCGCGTTCTAGCGTTGCGGCAAAAGCCTTGCCGACGCCCCAGATCAGCGTCACCGGCTGTTCGGCCAGGAAACCCAGCGCCTCGGCTTCGCCGATCACCGAAAAGCCGCGCGGCTTGCGGAAATCGGAGGCAACCTTGGCCAGGAACTTGCAGTAGGAAAGGCCGGCCGAAACGGTGATGCCGATTTCCTTTTCGACGGTCTGCGCAAAGCGTGCCAGCACCACTGCCGGCGGCATGCCGTGCAGGCGCTCGGTGCCGGCGAGGTCGAGAAACGCCTCGTCGATGGAGAGTGGCTCGACCAGCGGCGTCAGCGCCTGCATCAGCGCGCGGACCTCGCGGCCGACGCGGACGTATTTCTCCATATTGGGCGGGATGACAACCGCTTCCGGACAGGCTTCGAGCGCCTTGAACATCGGCATTGCCGAGCGCACCCCCTTGATGCGGGCGATGTAGCAGGCGGTGGAGACGACGCCGCGCTTGCCGCCGCCGATGATCAGCGGCTTGTCCTTCAGCGCCGGATTGTCACGCTTTTCGATCGCCGCATAGAAGGCGTCGCAATCGATATGCGCCAGATGCAGCTGGTAGAGCTCGGGATGGCGGGTGAGTCGAGGGCTGCCGCAACGCTCACAGCGCCTGGTATCGCTGCGCTGAAAGGTCAGGCAGTCGCGGCAAAAACCGTGCTCGGGATTGTTGACAGGGGCCGCCATCGCTGCGAACATAAAGAGAACAAATGCAATGGTACGTCAGGACGGAAGCCGCCACAAGCGGTTAGCCGGGAGAGAACTCATGAGCACCACCATAGCGCCGCTGGCGCCTGACCTGTGGGCGGATTTCGAGGATCTTTTCGGCAAGCAGGGCGCCTGTTACGGCTGCTGGTGCACGCATTTCCGGATGGCGCCGGCGGTCCGACGGGCCAGCGACAAGCAGCGCAACAAGGATCTTATCAAGGGGCGCATCGAGGCCGGGCCGCCGCCGGGGCTTTTGGCCTTCGAGGACGGCCAGGCGGTCGGCTGGATGCAGATCGGTCCACGCGCCGACGTGCCCGAATGGAACAATCGGGGCCGGGGCTCGGCGCCGGCCGATCCAACCGACGCCGTAGATCCCGGCGTCTGGGCCATCTCCTGCTTCTTCATCCGCGCCAGCGCGCGCGGCCGGGGCGTCAGCCACCGCCTGGTCGAGGGCGGCATCGCTTTTGCCCGCCAGAACAAGGCGCGGCTGGTCGAGGCGTGTCCGATCGACGTGTCGCGCGATTCGCGTTCGATCGGGCTGTTCGTCGGCTCGTCGCGTGTGTTCGAAAAGGCCGGCTTCGAGCGGCTCCTCGAACGCAAGGCCGGCCGGCCGCTGATGCGGCTTGTGCTGTAGTCCAGTCGTGTTGTTACTGTGACGATATCTCACTATCGATGTTCGAAGCGGTTTTGAGTTCAGTGATTGAAGTGGGGGTTAACATGAAGCGTGTTTTGCTATTTGTCTTGCTGCTCGCATTCGGCACGCCAGCCTTGGGGGCAGGCCCTCGATAGTCAAGGTGCGAAGCAGCTATCGGATGATCTGTCGCGGTATATCGGCAAGAAGGCGCTCGACAGCGGCATTTTGAAGATCTCGGTCGATGGGAATGCCTACCGGATAGGCTTCGACTTCAACTCGGTCCTTAGGGCAAATCCCATTAAGGACCCGCTGACATTCAATCTCGCGCCCTTTGCGATACTGGTCAAATCGCGCAGTGACGGCAGCTGGAGCGTTTCGTCAGATTTAACGCCCAACGCCTTCGTCGATGTAGAGGACCGCACGGGGTGCGGTTATCCTCATGGCACCGAACTGATACTTTGGCAAAAAATTGTTGAACTATCCGTTATATACTCCTATTTTAACGACTGAAAACGGGAGTTTGGCATGCTTTATCGGCTTGAGATTGAGAACTTTCAATCCATTCGAGACCTGCAGATCATCGACCTGGCGGCAGCTGGAAACGCCCCCGACGATCCCCTCCGGCTGGCGCCGCTGTGGAAAGGCGCGACTGCAGTGGCGCCCAAGGTCGTGGGGATTTTCGGCCCCAACGCGTCGGGCAAGTCGAACGTGCTTCGGGCGCTGTCCTTCCTGGCCTGGTTCATCCGCGATAGCTTCCAGATTCAACCAGATACAGCGCTACCGTTCTGGCGCTTTAACGACGCCGAGAGCGTGGGCAAGCCGACGCGCCTTGCCATCGAGCTGGGAGGCGTCGAGGACATTGACCGCGTCGAGGACGCCGATGCATCACAATGTCGCTACCTCTACGAGGTGGTGATCGGCGGTGGCGCGATGAAGCACATCATCGAGCGCGAAGTTCTCTCCTTCCAGCCGAGCAGGTCTCGCCGCGCTGTGAAGCTGTTTCACCGCGACGCCGAAGGCAAGGTGACGGCTGGCAAGGACTTCAAACTTGCCGGCTTTCGCCCCGCGCTGGAGAAGATTCTCCGCCCCACCGTCAGCGTCATCTCGACATTGGCCCGGCTGGAGCATCCGTATTCCAAGGCAGTTTGGCAGGTGACGGAGGGTGTGAAAAGTAATATCCTCGTGGAGCGGAGCGACCCGTCGGATGACCTCGTCGCCCGCAACTACCTTGCAAATCCATGGCACGTCGAACGCTTCAACTTCGAAGTTCAGCGTGCCGATATCGGCGTGCGCAACATCGAAGTTCGCCAGGGCGAGACTGGCCCGGCGATGTTCTTCCATCACGAGGGGCTCGTAGGACCGCTACCGCCCGCTTTCGAGAGCAATGGCACGCGGCAGTTCGTGAAGGTCTTTCCGCTGGTTCTCGAAGCCCTGGCGAGGGGTGGCCTCGCCGTCATCGACGAGCTTGACGCGGCGCTGCATCCGGTCCTGCTTGCGGAGATCGTCAGCTGGTTTCACGATCCCACGCGCAATCCGCGCAATGCACAGCTGTGGATGAGCTGCCAGAACACCACGCTGCTCGACGAGCTGTCGAAGGAGGAAGTGCTGTTCTGCGAAAAGGACAGGCACGGGCGCACCAGCGTATTCCGGCTGCGAGACGTCAAGGGAACGCGCCGCACCGACGCCTTCTCCCGCAAATATTTGGGCGGCGTTTACGGCGCCCTGCCGCAGATCGGTTGAGGGGCAGCGATGCCGCGCCGGCCCCCAAGGAAGCGCGTCTTCGTAGGTGCGGAGGGTGACAGCGAGCGAGCCTACATCCGCATGGTCAGCGCTATCCTCGAAGAGCGCCGTCAAGACTTTCACCTCGACATCGTGCTCCTGAACGGCGGTGACCCAAAGAGCATGATGCAGTTGGCTGAAAAAGAGATCAGGCGACGGGACCTTGGCGGGAAGGACGCCTATGTGGCGCGCTTCGCCTTCCTCGACCGGGACCGTCTGATTCAGAATGCGGTCCGTGGGCAGCAGGCAATTGCCTTGGCGAACCGACTCGGTATCAGCGTGATCTGGCAGGTGCCTTGTCACGAGGCAATGCTGCTGAACCACCTGCCCGGATGTCATTTGCTGCAGCCCCAAACGACGGCAATCGCCACGCAGCGTGTTCATAAGGAGTGGCCAGAGTACGTGAAGCCGATGACCGCGATGGGATTAAGAACAAGGCTAGACCGTGATGCTGTTCTCCGTGTCGCAGCAGTTCACCCCCAACTGAATGGCTTTCTTCATGCCATTGGCTTTATGTAGCGGGCCCTCCCCGTCGATGGCTCTAATTCCACTCACCCTAAAGTCCATGGAAGCCGAGCCGGTCAATGAGCTGCCCAGCTGCAGGGGGAGATGCGGATTTCACGGGACTTTTCGTCACGAAACACCCCAGATTGCCCGGAATATCCCAATCTTGTTCCACCCATCGTGTTCGTCACGTGCGGTAAACTACTGAAATAATGATATTCGTTTGTCGGCAGGGCACGCCTATCTTAGTGGAGGCTCTACGACTGCTGGTGCACCTATATTTCAGACAGGCGCCGGCGGCGCGGCGCGCGAGCGACAAGCAGCGCAACAAGGATCATATCAAGGCGCGTATCGAGGCCGGGCCGCCGCCGGGGCTTTTGGCCTTCGAGGACGGCCAGGCGGTCGGCTGGATGCAGATCGGTCCACGCGCCGACGTGCCCGAATGGAACAATCGGGGCCGGGGCTCGGCGCCGGTCGATCCAACCGACGCCGTAGATCCCGGCGTCTGGGCCATCTCCTGCTTCTTCATCCGCGCCAGGGCGCGCGGCCGGGGCGTCAGCCACCGCCTGGTCGAGGGCGGCATCGCTTTTGCCCGCCAGAACAAGGCGCGGCTGGTCGAGGCGTGTCCGATCGACGTGTCGCGCGATTCGCGTTCGATCGGGCTGTTCGTCGGCTCGTCGCGTGTGTTTGAAAAGGCCGGCTCGAGCGGCTTGTCGAACGCAAGGCCGGACGGCCGCTGATGCGGCTGGTGTTGTAGGCGGCAGCAATCCATAGGTCTTGTCTTGCGGCTGTGATGGTATTTTCCTACCAGTGGTAGAAGCGGTTTTGACGACTGCAATAAAGTGGAGGATCGATATGAAGCGCGTTTTGCCATTCGCTTTGCTTCTAGCCTGCAGTGCGCCGGCGCTTGGGCAGACGGTCGACAGCGAGGGCGCCAAGCAGCTTACCGACAATCTGGCGCGCTATTTCAGCAAGAAGCCGTTCGAGATCGGATTTCTGAAGGTCTCGGTCGAAGGCGACGCCTACAAGCTCGCATTCGATTTCAAGCCCGTCGTGGAACTCTTGGCAAAACAGGATGGCCTGAAGCTCGATCTCACCCCTTATACGCTGTTGACCAAACCACGCAGCGATGGCGCGTGGGATGTCTCAGGCAATCTGGCGCCGGAAGGGTCGATGGAGTTCAACGGCCCTCAGGGGCCGCAAAGCATGAAGATGTCTATCAAGGGCGGGAAGTTCGTTGGTGTCTACGATCCCGAGTTGGCGGCTTTCAGCAGCGCCACGTCGTCACTTGAAGGCATGAATATGACGTCGCAGGACGCCAGGCAGCGCACGGAGATGAGTTCTGGTGCTGGAACCGCCACAATGAGCGCTACCAAGGGCGCAAATCGCGGTGTCGATTTTAGCATGGTTCAGACGATTGCCGATTTTGCAGAGGTCATCACGATCGACAACCCCAACAGCGGGCAGAAAATCCCGCTGACGGTCAAGTCGCCCGAATTTTCGGTCGACGCGAAAGGCAAGGGGCTGCGCACGAAGCCTATTCTGGACCTGTTGGCTTTCGCCGTGGCCAATGAGGACGAGGCGAAACTGAAAGCCAATCAGGCGGAGCTCAAGTCGCATCTTCTGACCGCGCTGCCGATATGGGAGCGGATTGATGGGGCTTACAGTCTCAAGGATTTCAGCGTCGGCAGCCCGATCGGCAGTTTCGGCGCAGCAACACTCGGCATCGCCTTCGGCATGGACGGTGTCTCGCGCAACGGAACGATCAGCTACGGGATCAAAGCGTCTGGGCTCTCGATACCGCAAAATCTTGTTCCAGCCTGGAGCGTCGCGCTGTTGCCCACCGACGTCGACCTCAATTTCGGTGGGGCCAACATCGATCTCGACACAATGGCCAAGAAGGCTATCGAGGCCTTCGATCTCAACAACAACCCGCCGCTTTCGGCGGATTTCGGCGACGGCCTGAAGAAAGATTTTCTGGCGAACGGCCCCAAGATCCTCATCGGCCACAGCACGGTCAAGGGCGGCGGTGCCGAAATCGGGCTGGAGGGCGATATGACGTTTCCCGATGGCGAGAAGCCCGATGCCAACGTGACAATCGACGTGACCGGCTACGACAAGATCGTGGCAAGCCTGCAGGAGGCGGCGAAGACCGACCCGCAGGCCTCACAGGCTTTTACCGGCGCCTTGGCCATCAAGGGATTTGCCAAGACGCTGCCGGATGGTCGTATCGAATGGGTGATCAACGCCAGGCACGATGGGTCGGTGACGGTCAACGGCGCCATGCTGAAGGGGCCGGATCCGGTCGTGGAAGACAACACCGATCAGGATGCGATCCCTGGCGAGGGCAACAATGGCGGAGCAGGGGCGAAGCTGCAGCCTTGATCGCCAAGCTTGGAGGCGCTTGGGCTTAAAGCCCGAGCGCGCTCGCGATCTTCGGCGCGGCCTCGTGCCAGTCCTCGACGGAGATGATGTCGTCCGGCACCGGCGGCAGGAAGGCGCGCAGCGAATTGTCGGCCATCAGGTGGAAGAGATGGGCGTCGGCAACCGAGTTGCGTGCCGAGATGAGGTTGGCGGGCTGGTCGTCGACAAAGGCTACCGGCCGGCCGTTCTTGCCGCGCAGTTTCGCCACCGCCGGTCCCTTGGCCATTTCGGTGGTCAACAGCGGATAGGGCAGACCGAGCGCATCGAGATGGGCGCGGCGGGCGGCGCGATGCCGGTGCGGCATGGCGGTCAAAAGGACGATCTCGGCGCGGTCGCCAAGGCTGGCAAGCGCTTGTTCGGCACCATCGGTGACGCTCTGCCAGTCGGCCTGCGTATCGAAGAAATCTCCGAGAAGTGCCGTCACCTCCGGCTGTTCGATCAGCCGGCCGCTCGCCGTTTCGGCAATGTTGCCGGTGAGGCGGAAGGAGGCCAGGGTCAGGCCGAAGCCGCGCGATTTCAGGAAATGCGGAAACGGCCGGATGAATTCGAGCACGACATCGTCGACATCGAGGATCAGCAGAGGCCGGTCGTCGGCTGCAAGTTCGGCGATCTGGCGTGCCGTCTCGGGATCGTCGCTCATATCGAATGCTCATGGTCGTCGCCGCCAAGAGGCAGCGCGCGCAACGCCTTGCCGACTGAGGCCGGCGGAGTGTCGGTTTCCTCGGCAAAGCGCAGCAAGGTCGGCTCGTGGGCGAGGATGAACTGCAGCACGCCGGCAAGGAATCCCGGTTCGGCCGCGGCGCGGCGGATGGCGGACGCCTCGATGCCGGTGATGGCCAGGAAGCGCGGCAGGAGTTCGGGGTCGGCGGCGACGAAGCCCAGTGCCTTCACGGCAATGGTTTCCGCTTCCTCGCGCATTGACGCTGCGTTTGCCATCACTACTTTCTCGTTGCGGAAATGAGTCTCTTTTCCGCAGTAATCGCAAGCGTCGCCTGCGGCAAGCCACAGCCCCGATCCAATGTGGTTTTCGAGGTGGAATCCGAATGGCTTTTGCCGCTTCGGGTTTGCATTTCGTCAATCATATTGCCTTAAGAGTGAGCGAGGGTTTGGTGTGCTTCGACAAAGGCGCATAGCGGCAGGGCTTCGGGCAGAAGCCTGGCCGGGACGGGAAATCGATGCCTAAGAAGGTCATGATCGTCGAGGACAACGAGCTCAATATGAAGCTCTTTCGCGACCTCATCGAAGCCAGCGGTTATGAAACGGTGCGCACGCGCAACGGGCTCGAGGCGCTCGATCTGGCGCGCCAGCACAGGCCCGACCTGATCCTGATGGACATCCAGCTGCCCGAAGTGTCGGGGCTGGAAGTGACGAAATGGCTGAAGGAGGACGACGACCTCCATTCCATTCCGGTCATCGCCGTCACCGCCTTCGCCATGAAGGGCGACGAGGAACGCATTCGCCAGGGCGGTTGCGAGGCCTACATCTCCAAGCCGATCTCGGTGCCGCGTTTCATCGAGACCATCAAATCCTATCTCGGTGATGCCTGATGCCTGATGCCTTCAGCCGGAGCCTTGTGACATGACCGCGCGGATCCTCGTCGTCGACGACATCCCTGCCAATGTCAAACTTCTCGAGGTTCGGCTGCTGGCCGAATATTTCGAGGTGTTGACGGCCTCCAACGGGCCGGACGCGATCGAGGCCTGCGAAAACGGCAAGGTCGATGTCGTGCTGCTCGACGTGATGATGCCCGGCATGGATGGGTTCGAGGTCTGCAAGCGGCTGAAAAGCGATCCGGCGACCGCGCATATACCGGTGGTCATGGTGACCGCGCTGGGCCATGTTGCCGACCGGGTGCGCGGCCTCGAGGCAGGCGCCGACGACTTTCTCACCAAGCCGGTCAACGATCTGCAACTGATGACGCGGGTGAAGAGCCTGGTCAGGCTGAAGTCGCTGACCGACGAGCTGCGGCTGCGCGCATCGACCACCCGCAACATCGGCATCGAGGCGCTGTTGAGCCGCAGCTTCGCGTCGGAGGACGCCACGCCGAAGGTGCTTTTGATCGACGAGCGCAAATCGTCGTTCGAGCGCATCCAGAACATGCTGCGCGGCAGCGCCGAGCTCGACATTGCCACCGATCCGCATGCCGGCTTCTTCCAGGCCGCCGAGGCGCCCTATGAGTGCGTGCTGATCTCGACCGGTTTTACCGATTTCGATCCGCTGCGGTTGTGTTCGCAATTGCGTTCGCTCGACCGCACCCGCTTCCTGCCGATCATCCTGATTGCCGACGAAGGCGAGGAGGGCCGCATCATCAGAGGCCTCGAACTCGGCATCAACGACTATCTGATGCGGCCGATCGACCAGCAGGAGCTGACGGCGCGGCTGCGCACGCAGGTGCGCCGCAAGCGCTACAATGACCAGCTGCGCGCCAGCGTCACCCAGACCATAGAGATGGCGGTGACCGACGCATTGACCGGGCTGCACAACCGCCGCTACCTCGACAGCCATTTGCAGACGCTGTTCGACCGCGCCGTGGCGCGGCGGCGGCCTCTGTCTGTGATGATCACCGATCTGGACCGCTTCAAGACCGTCAATGACTCGCATGGCCATGATGGCGGCGACGATGTGCTGCGCGAGTTCGCAAGGCGGCTGCGCAAGAACGTCAGGGGCATCGACCTTGCCTGCCGCTTCGGCGGCGAGGAATTCGTCGTTGTGATGCCGGACACGGACGGCGCGGTGGCGGAGAAGGTTGCCGAGCGCATTCGCGCCGAAATCGCCCAGCTGCCCTTTGCCATCGGCCCTGAAGGCAAGGCGATCGAAGTCACGGTCAGCGTCGGCGTGTCATCGGTTCTGAAGGGCGCGGACACGGTCGCGGCGTTGATGAAACGTGCCGACGTGGCGCTCTACGAAGCCAAAAGTGGCGGCCGCAACCGGGTCGTCGCCAAGGCAGCGTAGGCTAGACCACCGATTATCCAGTCAATCGGATAGGGTTAGGAATTTACCTTAATCCAAGCGATTCGGCAGGCTTGGTTAAGAAACTATTGATTTTCAAACATTGTTGCGCAAATGTGCGGTGCAAGAACAAGGGCGATGCGGGCACGAGGGTAGACAGCCGCATCGCTTCGCCGAATACCCCATGATGCTCAGGTCCGCCGCATCTCCTGGGTCCGTGGGGTCGGCCGGCCGGCGCTGGCACATAGTGGCCTCCTCGTACCGCTGCCATACGCCGACCGGCCCCCTTTTTTGCCAAAAAATGAGATGAGCACTTCGCGCCAAACAGCGGAGGGTTCTGGCTTTTCGGGGCCTTGAATCAAAAACGCCGCCCGAAGGGGCGGCGCTTTTGACAGAGCGTATGAAAACCAGATTACTTGATCTTGGTTTCCTTGAACTCGACATGCTTCTTGGCGACCGGGTCGTATTTGCGGAACGACAGCTTGTCGGTCTTGGTACGGCTGTTCTTGCTGGTCACGTAGAAGAAACCGGTGTCGGCGGTCGACAGAAGCTTGATCTTGATGTTTGCGGCTTTGGCCATTGTATCAGTCCGTTATGTTCGTGGGGTTTTGGCCGCTGGAGCGGGGGAAAACACCCGGACGCGGGAAACTTGGCGCGACACATAAAGAACGTGCCCGGAAAGTCAAGCCCGACGCCTTGCCTCTGTCGTAAGCACATGAGTTGTCCGGATTAGGTAGCACGTGAGTTGTCCGGTTTTATCATCGGCGCGATGGAGGCTGAGGACGAGACGGACAGCATGGCTATGGGCCGGCGAATGCCGGGACGCAGCGAAGCGGCGGGTTGGGCAGGGTGGATTGTCACCCCCGCCCAATTCTTCGCAGGCTCAGGGCGTTCGAATCTCGAAAAACCAAGCAATTGGCTTTTCGTCCGCTACGGACCGCTTCTCACCTCACAACGGGAGAAGGTAAGGCCGGTGCTTCCCCTCAGCGGGGCCGGATTTCTAGGCTTCTTCCTTAACTGGAAGCGCTTTCTTCCAGTCCCCGGTGGTGTTCCACCAGCAATTCGGATTGGCGCGGTCGTCCAGGCCCTTGGAGCGGCTGGCGAGGATTGGCTGGATGCGGATCACCGGCTCCTGGTAGGAATGCGCCTGGAAAATCGCCTCGACGACGCGGGCGGCGAGCGCCTGGTCGTCGGGCAACTCGAACGAGACCTCGACGGTGCCGGGGCGGCGGCGCAGTTCGGTTTCGATGCCGGCGGCTGCACCTTCCAGCGGTCGGTAGCGTTCGATGCCGTGCGCGGTTTGATAGGCGTTGCGGTCGTATTTGCCCATTGCCAGCGGCGCGATCGCGACCACGGCGTCCATGATGCGGTCGACATCGGCTGCCGGGGCCTGGAAGCTGACAAGCAGCAGAAGCGTCATGCGCAGAGATGTGGTTTCAAAGCCGCTGTCGATCATCGCCGTATCCTCAAACTCGGGTTTTTTGGGACACCCTTTTAGCTGAGGTCTCCTGACACGGTTCTGTCAGCAGCGGCGACATCCCGTCAGGATTGCGCAGGCTGGCGGGCGAACAGGCTACCAGATCTTGCGGACCAGCCTGGCGCTGACCAAGGCGATATAGGCGGCAAAGAACAGGCCGAGCGACCAGCCGAAGCCGGAGGGCCCGAAGGCATCCATGCCGATGCCGATCGCCTGCGGGCCAAGCACCATGCCGACGCCGTAGCAGAGCACGAAGGCGGCATTGGCCGAGGCCAGTTCATGGCCGGAGAGCTGCGAGCCCAGATGGGCAAGGCCGATCGTGTACATGGCGGCCACCACGCCGCCCCAGACGAACAGAAGCGCCGCCATCAGGTGCCAATTGCCGGCGAAGAACGGCATGAAGATGGTGCCGGCAAGTCCGACCGTGGCACAGGCCAAAAGCAGATAGCGGCGGTCTGAGACGCGGTCGCTGATCATGCCGATAGGGATCTGCAACAGCACGTTGCCGAGGCCGATCATGGTGAGCAGGAGGGCTGCATCCGCCTCGGAATAGCCGATGCGGTTGCCATAGACGGGGAACAGCGCAAAGCCGCCGGTCTCGACGGCGCCGAACACCAGCACGGCGGCGGTCGCTGTCGGCACCAGCCAGATGTAGCGCAGGAAGTTGCTGGTTTCGCCGTCAACCACGATTGCGGGACTTTCATTCCGTGCGGCCAGCACCGGGATTGCGGCCAGCGCGACCAGGACGATGATGACGCCAAACGGCAAGAAGCCGGTGCTGCCGATATGGGCGAAGATCCATGGCCCGGCGGCGAAGCCGAGCGACAGCACTGTGGCGTAGATGCCGAGCACCAGGCCGCGCCGGCGCGGCGGCGCCGAGGTGCTGATCCAGAATTCCGACAGGATGAACAGCACCGTCAGCGCGATGTGCAGCACGACGCGTAGTGGGAACCACATCCAGAAGTCCGGCGCGAAGTGGAAGCCGACAAAGGCGAGCGCGCCGGCGGCGATCATGGCGATCATCGTCCAGGCGACGCCGAAGCGCATCGCCAGCGGCGTGGCCAGCGGGGCGCCGGCGATCGAGGCAAGGCCGGCGACCGCGGTGTTGAGGCCGATCATCGATGCCGAGTGGCCGCGGCTCTCGAGAATAACGCTGAGCAGCGGCATGCCGAGGCCTATGGCGATGCCGACGACGCTGATCGACGAGATCGCGGCGATCATCGGTAGCCAATGTACGCGCTCGTCGCCCTCTTGCTGGGTATCGACCGTCATGTGATGCCTGAATACTCTGTCTGTTTGATATTGCGTAATTCCGGACGGAAAACCGCGTCACACTTTTCCTGGAATTGCTCTAAAGAATTTCGCGAACGAAGCGGTTGCGGACAAGCCGGTAGAACGGCACGGACCCACCGGGTCGCAGGCGCGGATCGCCGGCAAGCCGCGTCTCCAGCTCCTGCAAGATCGTTCGGGTGATCTCGGGGATATCGGCCTCTCTGGCCTTGGCGAGCGGCAGCCAGACCAGTTCTTCCAGCTCATTGGTCGGGCCGCCACCCGGCAGTTCCACGGCGACATCGCTGCGCCAGGCGCTGAAGAAGCGGGTGTCGAAACGACGCACGCGATTGGGCGGGGTGATGGCGCGGGCAATGAAGCGCAGCGGCGCCAGCGAAGGCTGGACGCCGTGCTCGACAAAGCCCTGCCAGTCGCGTTTGTCGGTTGCGAACGAGCCTTTGCGGCCGATGAGCAGGCCGGCTTCCTCATAAGTCTCGCGGATGGCCGAGAGCGCGATGGCACGGGCCCGCGACGGGCTGATGCGGCCGACGCCGGCGGTCAGCCTGGCTTCTTCCTCCGGAAGCAATGGGGTGGCAACGGCAATGCGGCTGTCGGCCGAATCGGTGCGGCCGCCGGGAAAGACGAACTTGCCGGGCATGAAGGCGTGGCCTGCATGGCGCCGGCCCATCAGCACCAGAATCTCGTCGTCCTCGCGGTCGAGCAGGATCAGGGTGGCGGCATCGCGCGGGCGTATGGGCAGGCCGCTGTGGGCGGCTGCGCCACGGTCCATCCTGCTGACTTCCGCCTTGGTCATACCTTCCATGCGCAGGACCTAGCGGAAACTTCTGGCAAACGAAAGTGGCCTTTCACGGTCGGCATGTTGCGCCAGGCGACATTGCCCTGACGCAAACTAGGTTCCGGGATGCGGCTCGGTGCCGTCTTTTTCGCCGCCGAAGCCGTGCATATAGAGCGCCCATTGCAGTCCGATGACGGCGCCCTTGACCGGTTGCAGCAGAGCGACCGACAGCACGATGGTCAACGGCACCCAAATGGCGATGTGCTGCCACATGGAGAGCGTCGACGTCGCCTCGACGCCCATGAAGGCGCCGAGAACGATGTGGCCGACGATGACGATGACGAGATAAGCGGGCAGGTCGTCGGCGCGGTGGTGGTGGAACTCCTCACCGCACGCGGCGCATTTGTCGACGCTTTTGGTGAAGCCGGCGAATAACCTGCCTTCGCCGCAATGCGGGCAGCGGCCAAGGGCGCCGCGCTTCATCGCCGTCCACAGCGGGCGGGCGACTCGGCCCGAATGATGTTCGCCGCCGAAAACCTGCTTCTGGATTCCCATTTCGCTTGCCATTATCGTCTCCTGCCGCGCGACCCCGGGCGCGATTGCGACGCGCGGGCGCGGCCTTTTGCCTTGTGAAACGACCGTTTGGAGCCGGGCAGGGGCTTCGGGTCGGTCAGCATCTCGAAACGCATCGCGCCGGCCATAGGCGCCACCTCGATCAGGCGAACCTCGACGCGGTCGGCAAGCTGATAGCCCTTGCCGGTGCGTTCTCCGAACAGCGATCGCGCGGTTTCGTCATATATATAGTAATCGCCATCCAGACTTGACACCGGGATGAAGCCATCTGCGCCAAACTGCGGCAATTGGACAAATAGTCCCGATTTGGTGACGCCCGAAATGCGGGCGTCGAAGCGGCCGTCGATGCGCTCGGCGAGGTAGGCGGCGATCAGCCGGTCGACGGTGTCGCGCTCGGCCGCCATGGCGCGGCGCTCGGTGCCCGAGATCAGCACCGCGACGTCTTCCAGCCGCGTCTCTTCGTCCTGCGTCAGCCCGCCGGGGCCGAGCCCAAGTGCGGCAATCAGCCCGCGATGCACGATCAGATCGGCATAGCGGCGGATCGGCGAGGTGAAATGCGCGTAGCGCTTCAGGTTGAGGCCGAAATGGCCGATGTTCTTGGGCGAATATTCGGCCTGACTCTGCGAGCGCAGCACCACTTCGTTGACCAGCCCCTCATTGTCGGCGCCACGCACGCGCTCGAGAATGCCGTTGAACTGGGCGGGCCGCATCTGCGCGCCACGCGCCAGCGACAGGCCGAGCGACTGCAGGAACTCGCGCAGCGATTCCTGCTTGGCCAGCGACGGCGCATCGTGGACGCGGTAGACCAGCGCCTGCTTCTTCGCTTCCAGCGTTTCGGCGGCGGCGACATTGGCCTGGATCATGAATTCTTCGATCAGCTTGTGGGCGTCGAGCCGCTCCGGGACGATGACGCGGTCGACGGTGCCGTCCGGCTTGAGCAGGATCTTGCGCTCCGGCAGATCAAGCTCGAGCGGCTGGCGGCCATCGCGGCCGCGCTTCAGGATGGCGTAGGCGTCCCACAGCGGCTTCAGCACCGTATCGAGGATCGGGCCGGTCTTGTCGTCAGGAAGGCCGTCTATCGCGGCCTGGGCCTGCGGATAGGCGAGCTTTGCCGCCGATTTCATCATGACGCGGTGGAAGGTGTGACGCAGCTTGCGGCCATCGGCGGCAAAAATCATGCGCACGGCAAGCGCGGGACGGTCCTGGCCTTCGCGCAGCGAGCACAGGTCGTTGGAGATGCGCTCTGGCAGCATCGGCACGACGCGGTCGGGGAAATAGACAGAATTGCCGCGTTTCAGCGCCTCGCGATCGAGTGCGGTGCCATAGCGGACATAGGCCCCGACATCGGCGATCGCCACCGTGGCGATCACGCCGCCCGGGTTCTTCTCGTCGAGGTCGGGCGTGGCGAAGACGGCGTCGTCATGGTCCTTGGCGTCGGCCGGGTCGATGGTCACCAGCGGCAGGTCGCGCCAGTCCTCGCGGTGAGCAAGCGTCGCCGGTTTTACCGCCTCGGATTCGGCGATGACATCGGCCGGGAAGATATGCGGAATGTCGTGCGCGTGGATGGCGATCATCGAGACCGCCTTTTCGCTGGTCAGCGAGCCCAGCACCGCCAGCACTTTTGCGCGCGGCAAACCATACCGGGAGGCCCGCGCCGGCTCGACCTCGACAAGGTCGCCGTTCCTGGCGCCGTTCTGGAATTCCTTGTCGACGATCAGTTCGGGCTGGCGACGTTCGACCGGCTCGATTCGGAAGGTGCCGTCCCTCAGGATACGGAAGACGCCCAGCACGGCATCTGTCCGCTTCTCGAAAATCTTCATTACGCGGCCCGTATAGGCAGGCCCGGTCGCATCGTCGGTCGGGAAGGTCTTGGCCAGCACACGGTCGCCAATGCCCGGCTGCGGGCCATTGCCGCCGCGGGAGACGCGGATCGAGATGACCGGCGGTTCGCCGGTGCCGACGGCCTCCGCCGGATGCGCCAGCAGGATGCCGTCGCCGTCGCGGCCAAAAATGTCGAGTACGGCGACGTGCGGCAGAGCGCCGACGCGGGCCAGCCGCTTGCGCTCTTTGGTCAGGATGCCTTCGTCCTGCAGGTCGCGCAGAATGTCCTTCAGCCAGATGCGGTCGTCGCCGCGCAAGGCAAACGCCTTGGCGATGTCGCGTTTTCCCGCGCGGTCGGGGTTCTCGGCGATGTAGCGCAGGATTTCGTCACGCGAGGGCCTGTAGTCGTCCATGACCTTGGCCCTCGTGTCGGCGGTGCGCGGATCGCCGTGGCTTCTACCGGTGATCCTGCGCGCCACGCTGCTATCCCTTTTTCTTCGCCGCCGGCTTCTTGGTCGCCGACTTCTTGCCAGTGGTTGTCTTGCCAGTGGTTTTCTTGCCAGTGGTTGTTTTGGCAGTGGTTTTCTTGGCTGTGGGGGCCCTGGCGGCTGCCGCCTTGCGGAACGGCTTCTTGCCGCCCTTGGCTTCCTTCTCGGCAATCAGCGCCACCGCGTCCTCGACGGTCACCGACTGCGGATCCTTGCCCTTGGGCAGTGTCGCGTTGACCTTGCCGTAGTTGACATAGGGCCCGTATTTGCCATCGCGCACGACGATCTTGCCGCCGCCATCGGGATGGTCGCCGAGTTCCTTCAGCGCCGCCGCAGCGCCGCCATTGCGGCCGCCCTTGCCCTTCAGCTGCCTCTCGGCGATCACGGTGACAGCGCGGTTGAGGCCGATCGAGAACACATCCTCTATGCTGTCGACATTGGCGTAGGTGCCATCGTGCAAAACGAACGGACCATAGCGGCCAAGCCCGGCGGAGATCATCTTGCCGGACTCGGGATGCTTGCCGATGTCGCGCGGCAGCGACAGCAGCGCCAGGGCCTTCTCATGGTCGATGGAATCAGGCGTC
Source organism: Mesorhizobium sp. M0062 (assembly GCF_040323125.1). Taxonomy (NCBI): domain Bacteria; kingdom Pseudomonadati; phylum Pseudomonadota; class Alphaproteobacteria; order Hyphomicrobiales; family Phyllobacteriaceae; genus Mesorhizobium; species Mesorhizobium sp. M0062. Next base: position 122,288 of record NZ_JAMYUO010000007.1, on the reverse strand, counting down.
CAGCCCTTGGGCAGGCTGGAGCGCTTGGCTTCCTTGCCGTCGCCGCGCTGGATATAAGGACCGAAGCGGCCTGAGCGCAGCGTGATTTCCTCTGCCGTGTAGGGGTCCTTGCCGAGCACCTTGGTGCCGTCCTCGCCCCCGCCATTCTCGCCATTCGGGTTGGCTGCGTCGCCGAGTTGGCGGGTAAAGGAACATTCCGGATAGTTGGAGCAGCCGACGAAGGCGCCGAACTTGCCGAGTTTCAGCGACAGATTGCCGGAGCCGCATTTCGGGCAGATGCGGGGATTCGAGCCATCCTCCCGCGCGGGGAACACCAGCGGCGCCAGTTCCTCGTTCAGCGCATCGAGCACGTCGGTGACGCGCAGTTCCTTGATGTCGGCGACGGCGCCGGAAAAATCTTTCCAGAAGTCGCGCAGCACGTCCTTCCAGGCGAGCTTGCCGTCGGAAATCTCGTCAAGCTTTTCCTCGAGTGAGGCCGTGAAGTCATATTCGACATAGCGCTCGAAGAAGCTTTCGAGGAAAGCCGACAGCAGCCGGCCCTTGGCCTGCGGCACCAGCCGGCGCTTGTCGATGGTGACGTAGTCACGGTCTTCCAACGTCTTCAGGATCGCGGTGTAGGTCGACGGACGGCCGATGCCGAGCTCTTCCAGCTTCTTGATCAGCGACGCCTCGGAGTAGCGCGGCGGCGGCTCGGTGGTGTGCTGGGTGGCATTGATCGCCTGACGGGCCAGCTGCTCGCCGGCACGGATCTCGGGCAGACGACGGTTTTCCTCGTCTTCGGCGTCGTCGTCCTTCTGGTCGGTGTAGGCGGCGATGAAGCCGTCGAAGCGAACGACGGAACCGACGGCGCGAAGCTCCGCGGTGCGAGCGCCATTGACCGCCTCGATTTCGACCGTGGTACGCTCGATCTCGGCCGACTGCATCTGGCTGGCGATGGCGCGCTTCCAGATCAATTCGTAAAGCCGCAGCTGGTCGGAATCGAGATACTGCCTGACCGAAGCCGGCGTGCGCATGAAATCGGTCGGGCGGACCGCCTCGTGCGCTTCCTGGGCATTCTTAGCCTTGGCTGTGTACTGGCGCGGCTTTTCCGGGAGGTATCGTGGGCCGAATTCCTTGGCGATGGTGTCGCGTGCGGCGTCGATCGCCTCCGGCGCCATCTGCACGCCGTCGGTTCGCATATAGGTGATCAGGCCGGTGGTCTCGCCGCCGATCTCCATGCCTTCATAGAGGCGCTGCGCCACTTGCATGGTGCGCGTCGCCGAAAAGCCGAGGCCCGACGATGCCGCCTGCTGCAGCGTCGAAGTGGTGAAGGGCGGGCCAGGATTGCGCCGCGTCGGCTTGGCTTCCACCGACAGAGCCTTGAAGGTCGCGCCTTCGAGCATGCCCTTGATATCGTCGGCCTGCGCCTTGCTGGCGATGTCGAGCTTCTGCAGCTTCTTGCGCTCGAACGCGGTCAGCCGCGCCTCGAAGCTGTCGTTACGTGGCGTGCCGAGGAGGGCAGCGATCTGCCAGTATTCCTCGCGGATGAAGCGCTCGATCTCGGATTCGCGGTCGCAGACCAGGCGCAGCGCCACCGACTGGACGCGGCCGGCCGAACGGGCGCCCGGCAATTTGCGCCACAGCACCGGCGACAGCGTGAAGCCGACGAGATAATCGAGTGCGCGGCGAGCCAGATAGGCATCGACCAATGGTGCATCGATCTGGCGCGGATTGGCCATCGCTTCCAGCACCGACGACTTGGTTATGGCATTGAAGACGACGCGGCTGACCGGCTTGTCCTTCAACACGCGCTTCTGCTTGAGCACCTCCAGCACGTGCCAGGAAATGGCTTCGCCCTCGCGATCCGGATCGGTGGCGAGGATCAGGCCATCGGCATCCTTGACCGCGTTGGCGATGTCGGTGAGACGCTTTCCGGAAGCGGTGTCGACCGCCCAGGACATGGCGAAATCCTCGTCGGGACGCACCGAACCATCCTTGGCCGGCAGATCGCGGACATGGCCGAACGAGGCCAGAACCTTGAAGTTCTTGCCGAGATACTTGTTGATTGTCTTTGCCTTGGCCGGCGATTCGACGACGACGACGTCCATGAGGTCTCATATCAGCTGTGGGGGCGGCAGAAGAATTCCGCTGCGTGACGCATTCAATTGGTCGCTCACATGGCCGCGCTTTTGCGATCGGTCAAGGGCAAGCGGCCAAAATGCGGAGGCGTGTGCCGCAATACACTCTTAGAGTGTATGGAGAAGATCACAAAATTTTTTGTCTGGGAGGGTTCGTGTTTCGAGCCACCGGGAAAGGTGCCGCGACCAGTTCGTGCTGCCCGTAAATGCCGAACTGGCCGCCGGGTCGCTTGGAGCCGGCGGCCAGCCGAGTCCCGCCGATGGGGTGCGGGATAGAGGTTCGGACGATCAGTCGGCCTTGACGATGTGCCAGACTTCGCCGACGCCGTCGCCGGTGACGTCACCGGCCTTCTTGTCCTTGATGAAGGTGTAGACCGGCTTGCCGTCATAGGCCCACATCTTGGTGCCGTCGGTGCGGTCGACGATGGTCCATTCGTCGTCCGCCTTGGCGCCGTCCTCGGCCTTCAGCGGCGGCCAGTTGGTGGCGCATTTGTCATAGCAGTTGGTCTTGCCCTTCTCGTCCTTGTCATAGGTATAGAGCGTCATGCCGTTGGCATCGGTGTAGATCTTGGTGCCAGCGACTTCCGCTTCCTTCCACGCTTCGGCGGCGAAGGATGCGGCGGTGCTGAGCAGAAGGGCGGCCAGGCCGACGGTGATCGTTTTCATGGAAATCTCCCTGGTGATCCGACGAAGCGCGCAGAAACCGCGGCTTCGCTCTGTGAACGTTCGGCGAGGGACATTTCTTCCCCGGCTTGGTCAACTTGGGATTGGCCGACAACAAATTCGTCCGGCCGGATCGTATCTGTAGCCAAATTCCACACGATGGTGATTGGCGAACACGATTTTGCGTCGCTATATCGGCGCCAAGGAATCTGGAGTTCTGGAATGCCATTGGACATCGGCTATGTCAGCGCGGTCGGAGCGGGGGCGATCTCGTTCCTGTCGCCTTGCGTGCTGCCGCTGGTGCCGCCCTATCTCTGCTACATGGCCGGCGTGTCGGTCGACGACTTTCGCGGTGGCGGTGCCGGCGTCACGGCCAAGGCCGGCGCCCGCGGCGCGCTCATCTATTCCTCGCTCGCCTTCGTACTCGGTTTCTCCACCGTGTTCGTGGCGCTTGGCGCCGGCGCCTCGACCATCGGCCACTGGCTGCGCGTCTGGCAGGAGCCGCTGGCGATGGCGGCCGGGGTGCTGATCGTCCTGATGGGGCTGAATTTCCTCGGCATCCTGCGCATACCACTTCTGTCGCGCGAGGCGCGCTTTCAGTCGCAGGGCAAGCCTGCCAGCATGGTCGCCGCCTATGTCATGGGGCTGGCCTTCGCCTTTGGCTGGACGCCGTGCATCGGCCCGGTGCTGGGGCCGATCCTGACCTTGGCCGGCGGCCGCGAGACGGTGGGCGAGGGCGCTCTTCTGCTTGCCGCCTATTCGCTTGGCCTCGGCATTCCGTTCCTGATTGCTGCCCTGTTCTCCGGCGCCTTCATGCGCTTCCTGGGCAGGTTCCGCGTCCATCTCGGCCGCGTCGAAAAGGCGATCGGCGCGCTGCTGGTTATCGCCGGCGTGTTCTTCCTCACCGGTGGCGTGCAGACGGTGTCCTATTGGCTGCTGGAGACATTTCCGGTGCTGGGCCGGCTGGGGTAGAGATCCGCTGATCGAGAGTGAACTGCCTCATCACCTCACCGGAATTTAACCGCATTGGTGCAGCATGACGCCAGATGCTACCACTCTCCGATTCCTGATCCCTTTTCAGATGGTTGTCCTTCCATGAGCCAGAGATCCTGTCTGTCCGTCATCCTCGCCGCCGGCGAAGGCACGCGCATGAAGAGCGCTCTGCCCAAGGTGCTGCACCAGATCGCCGGGCTGCCGATGGTCGCCCATGTTGTGAAGGCGGCCGGGGCCGCCGGTGCTGCCAGCCAGGCGCTGGTGATCGGCCATGGGGCGGAGGAAATGCGCAAGGCTGCGGCGAAGTTCGCCCCCAAGGCCGAGACGTTCGTGCAGGAGAAGCGGCTCGGCACCGCGCATGCCGTGCTGGCCGCACGCGGTGCAATATCAAGGGGTTATGACGACATTCTCGTGATGTTCGGCGACACTCCGCTGATCGATGCTGAAGCCCTGGTGACCGCACGGCGAAAGCTTGCCGATGGCGCGGCCGTCGTGGTGATCGGTTTCCGTCCGCTCAGCCCGGCCGGCTATGGCCGGCTGATCGAAAAGGGCGGCAAGCTGACTGCCATCCGCGAAGAGAAGGACTGCTCCGCCGAGGAAAAGAAGATCGGCTTCTGCAATGCCGGCATGATGGCGGTGGCCGGCGCTCATGCGCTCGAACTGCTCGACAAGGTCGGCAACAAGAACGCCAAGGGCGAGTTCTATCTCACCGACATCGTCGAGATCGCCAGCGCGCAGGGCGTAGATGTCGTTGCCACCGAAACCAGCTTCGAGAGTGCGCTAGGCATCAACAACCGAGCCGAACTGGCGCAGGCGGAAGACATCTGGCAGACGCGTCGCCGGCACGAGGCGATGCTGTCGGGCGTAACGCTGATCGCGCCGGAGACCGTGTATTTCTCGCACGACACCGAAATCGGCGCCGACACGATCGTCGAGCCCAATGTCTGGTTCGGCCCGGGCGTGAAAATTGCAACCGGGGCCAAGATACACGCTTTCAGCCACATAGAGGGCGCCACCATCGCCTCCAATTGCGACGTCGGTCCGTTCGCGCGGCTCAGGCCTGGCGCCGATCTGAGGCAAAAGGCCAAGGTCGGCAATTTCTGCGAGGTCAAGCAGGCGGTCATCGAGGAGGGCGCCAAGGTCAATCATCTGACCTATATCGGCGATGCCCGTGTGGGCGCGGGGGCCAATATCGGCGCCGGCACCATCACCTGCAACTATGATGGTTATTCAAAGTTCTTCACCGATATCGGCGAGGGTGCCTTTGTCGGCTCGAACTCGTCGCTGGTGGCGCCGGTTTCCATCGGCAAGGGTGGCTACATCGCCTCGGGCAGCGTCATCACCGAAAGCGTGCCGGACGATGCGCTGGCCTTCGGCCGCGCCCGCCAGAAGACCATTCCCGGGAAAGGCAAGGAATTGCGCGAGCGCTTTGCCTCGGCCGCGGCGGCGAAGAAAAAGGCCGGCACCGACCATTAACCGCCGAAGCAATTGAACAACCGAGGAATTGCGGTAACCGGATTGCAAGAGCGGTGTGTCATGGTGCATCGGGTTGAGAAGCGTTCCGTTACACCAGACGAAATGCAAAGTGACTTTCGCGGCGGGCCGGCAATCCCTAGATAACGCTGGTTTTCCATCGGGACTGGTTTTCCAGGTGAATCGGGGGCAGGCGCATGTGCGGTATCGTCGGAATTGTCGGCCAGAGCCAAGTCGCGCCGCTCATTGTCGATGCTTTGAAGCGGCTTGAATATCGTGGCTATGACTCCGCCGGAGTCGCCACCGTCGAGAAAGGTGCGCTCGGCCGCCGCCGCGCCGAAGGCAAGCTCATCAACCTCGAACGCCGGCTGAAGGAAGAACCGCTCGACGGCACCATCGGCATCGGCCACACGCGATGGGCGACCCATGGCGTGCCCAACGAGACCAACGCCCATCCGCATTTTTCCAACGGCGTCGCCATCGTTCACAACGGCATCATCGAGAATTTCGCCGAGTTGCGCGATGAGCTGATCCGCGACGGCTATTCCTTCTCGTCGCAGACCGACACCGAGGTCGTAGCGCATCTGGTGGCGCGCGAACTCGCCAAGGGGTTGAAGCCGATCGAGGCGGCGCATCAGGCGCTGAAGCGACTGGAAGGCGCCTTTGCTCTGGCCATCATGTTCACCGGCGACGAGGACCTCATCGTCGGCGCCCGCAATGGCCCTCCGCTGGCCGTCGGCCATGGCGATGGCGAGATGTTTCTGGGCTCCGACGCCATCGCGCTGGCGCCCTTCACCAATTCCATCACCTACCTTGAAGACGGCGACTGGGCGGTGGTGCGCCGCGATGGCGTCACCATCTTCGACATCGACGGCAAAGAGGTTGCCCGCAAGCGCCAGCAATCACTATCGACCAGTTTCATGGTCGATAAGGGCAACCGCCGCCATTTCATGGAAAAGGAAATCCATGAACAGCCCGAGGTGATCTCGCATACGCTGGCGCACTATGTCGATTTCGTCTCTGGCGTGTCGAAGCCGCTGGAACTGCCGTTCGACTTCGCCAAGATCGGCCGGCTGGCGATCTCGGCCTGCGGCACCGCCTATCTCGCGGGGTTGATCAGCAAATACTGGTTCGAGCGCTATGCGCGGCTGCCGGTCGACATCGATGTCGCCTCGGAATTCCGCTATCGCGAAATGCCGTTATCGGCTGATGATGCCGCCTTCTTCATCTCGCAGTCGGGCGAAACCGCCGACACGCTGGCCTCGCTGCGCTATTGCCGCAAGGCCGGCATGAAGATCGGCGCAATCGTCAATGTTCGCGAATCGACCATGGCGCGCGAATCCGACGTGGTGCTGCCGACGCTGGCCGGGCCGGAAATCGGCGTCGCCTCGACCAAGGCTTTCACCTGCCAGCTTTCGGTTCTGGCGTCGCTTGCGGTGCGCGCCGCCGTGGCGCGCGGGACGATCTCGAAGGACGAGGAAAAGACGCTGGTGCGCGCGCTTTCGGAAGCGCCGCGCTATGCCAACCAGGTGCTCAAGCTCGAGGAGCAGATCGAGCGCATCGCGCGCGAAATCTCGCGCTACAAGGACGTGCTCTATCTCGGCCGCGACACCAATTTCCCGCTGGCCATGGAAGGCGCGCTGAAACTCAAGGAAATCTCTTACATCCATGCCGAGGGCTATGCCGCGGGCGAACTGAAACACGGGCCGATCGCGCTGATCGACGAGAACATGCCGGTCATCGTCATCGCGCCGCATGACCGCATCTTCGAAAAGACGGTGTCGAACATGCAGGAAGTGGCGGCGCGCGGCGGCAAGATCATCCTGATCACCGACGCCAAGGGCGCGGCGCAGGTCAGCGTCAAGACGATGGAGACGATCATCCTGCCAGACGTGCCGGAAATCATCTCGCCGATCATCTACGCGCTGCCGATCCAGATGCTGGCCTACTACGCCGCCGTCTTCATGGGCACCGACGTCGACCAGCCGCGCAATCTAGCGAAATCGGTGACCGTGGAGTAGTCGGCGCTCATCGGCGGTCTTAAAAACTTCGCGGTTCCAAAGCGCCGTTCGCTTCACTAGTGTGGCCCTGCAACCCGCGTCCCCGGTGAACCATGTCCGATGCTCCCAGAACTTCCGGCATGACCCGGCTGAGGAACTATTTCCTCACAGGCTTTATCGTCTGCGCGCCGCTGGCGATCACCGCCTATATCGCCTGGTCGTTCGTCGGCTGGGTCGATTCCTGGGTGAAGCCGTACATTCCGGCGCGCTACAGCCCCGACACCTATTTGCCGTTTCCGGTGCCCGGCTTCGGCCTGATCGTGGCGCTCGTGCTGATCACGCTGATCGGCTTCATGACCGCCAACATCGTCGGCCGCGCGATCGTCAATTTCGGCGAACGGCTGCTTGGCCGTATGCCGCTGGTGCGCGGCATCTACGGTTCGCTGAAGCAGATATTCCAGACGGTGCTGTCGAACAAGGGCGATATGTTCCGCCAGGTCGGGCTGGTCGAATATCCGCGAAAAGGCGTCTGGTCGCTGGTGTTCGTCGCCAGTGAAAAGGAAACCGAGATCAACCAGAAGCTCGACCATGCAGGCGACCCGATGATCGCCGTGTTCATGCCGTGCACGCCGAACCCTACCACCGGTTTCCTGATGTACGTGCCGAAATCCGACATCGTGCTGCTCGACATGACGATCGAGGACGGCGCCAGGCTGATCGTCTCGGCCGGGCTGGTGGCGCCCGAAGTCAAGCCGAAAATGGTGACCATGAACGGCCAGCCGATCGACGGAGATCTCGCCAACCCGCCGCTTGGCGCTTTGGCTCAGCCGGCACGCAAGAGCCGCACGGCCTCGTCGCGGCCGAACAAATAGAGCAGCAGCCGCAGCGCCTCGCCGCGCTCAGACTGTAGTTCCGGATCACGCGACAGGATCAGCCTTGCATCGTCGCGGGCTGCTTCGAGCAAGTCGGCGTGCACCTCGATGCGCGCCACCTGGAAGCCCGGCGTGCCGGACTGGCGGGTGCCGAGCAATTCGCCTTCGCCGCGCAGCTTCAGATCCTCTTCGGCGATCAGGAACCCGTCCTCGGTCTCGCGCATCACCGACAGCCGGCGCTTGGCCGTTTCGCCGAGCGGGTCCTTGTAGAGCAGCACGCAGGAAGAAGGCTTGTCGCCGCGGCCGACGCGGCCGCGCAACTGGTGCAGTTGCGCCAGGCCAAAACGTTCGGCATGCTCGATGACCATGATGGTGGCGTCCGGCACGTCGACGCCGACCTCGATGACGGTGGTGGCGATCAGGATGCGGGTTTCGCCGGCCTTGAACGCGCGCATCGCCTCGTCCTTTTCGGCGCCCTTCATGCGGCCGTGGACGAGGCCGATGCGATCGCCGAACAAGGGCTGCAGCGAGGCAAAACGGTCCTCGGCCGACATCAACTTGATCTCTTCGGATTCCTCGACCAGCGGGCAGATCCAGTAGATCTTCTGGCCGTCGGCAACCGCGTCCAGCATGCGACCGACCAGTTCGTCCAGCCGTTCCAGCGGCAGCGTGACGGTGCGGATCGGCTGGCGGCCGATCGGTTTTTCCGTCAGCTTGGAGACGTCCATGTCGCCGAAGGCGGTCAGCACCAGAGTGCGCGGGATCGGCGTCGCCGTCATCACCAGCATGTCGGGGGCGTCGCCCTTGGCGGTGATGGCAAGCCGCTGGTGGACGCCGAAGCGGTGTTGCTCGTCGACCACGGCAAAGACGAGGTCGTGATAGGCCACCGTTTCCTGGAACAGCGCATGGGTGCCGACGACGATGTCGATCTCGCCGCTGGCGAGACCTGATAGCGTTTCAGTGCGTTCGCGGCCCTTTTCGCGGCCGGTCAGGATAGCGACGCGCAGGCCGGCCTGTTCGGCCAAAGGCGTGATCGTCGCCAGATGCTGGCGCGCCAGGATTTCGGTCGGCGCCATCAAGGCCGCCTGGCCGCCGGCCTCGACTGCGCGCCCCATGGCCAGCAGCGCCACCACCGTCTTGCCGGAGCCGACATCGCCTTGCAGCAGGCGCAGCATGCGCTCGGGGTCGGCCAGATCGGCATTGATTTCGGCAAGCGCGAATTCCTGGCTGCCGGTCAATGAATACGGCAGGGCTGCGCGCAGTTTCTCGACGATGCGACCGTCGCCGATGAGCGGCCGGCCCGACAGGCGGCGCACTTTTGCCCGCACCAATGCCAGCGAGACCTGGCCGGCGAGAAGCTCGTCATAGGCAAGGCGGCGCCATGCCACCCCCTCGATGGCGACATCGATCGGGTCCGCGGGATAGTGGATGCGGGCGAGCGCGTCGGCGAAGGCGGGGAAAGTCTGCTTGCGCATGAAGGCGCCGTCCTGCCATTCCGGCAATTCCGGCAGCCGGCCGAGCGCCTGGCCGATGGCGCGGCGCAGCACCTTGCCCGACAGGCCGGCGGTCAGCGGATAGACCGGTTCGACCAGCGGCAGTGTTTCCGCCTCGCTCACCAGGGCGATATGGTCGGGATGGACCATGGTCGGGCGGCCGTTGAACCACTCCATGCGGCCGGAGACGACGACATGCTCGCCCACCGGCATCGCCTTTTCGAGATAGGCGGCATGGGCGTGGAAGAAGATCAGGCCGATCTCGCCGGTGTCGTCATGGGCATAGACGCGGTAAGGCACCGACCGGTTGCCGCGCGGCGGCGGCTGGTGGCGGTCGATGCGCACGTCGAGCGTGACGATGGCGCCGGCCGGCGCAAGCGCGATGCCGGGACGATTGCGGCGGTCTATGACGGTGTGCGGCAGAACGAACAACAGGTCGCCCGCGCGCGCCGGCCGTTCGCCGAGATCGGCCGCCACCACCTTCTCAATCAGAGCGCCAACCTTGGGGCCGACGCCGGCAAGCGAAGTGATCGGGACGAAGAGAGGGTCGAGGAGGGAGGGGCGCATGGCTTCACTCTCCCCCCTGTGGGGAGGGTCGATCCGCGAAGCGGAGCGGGGTGGGGGTAGGTGCGCGTCTAACTTCAGAAGAAGGCGGCGCACCAGCGCCGCACCCCGTCTCACTCGCTTCGCTTTGCGAAGCGTGCTCGCCGACCCTCCCCACAAGGGGGAGGGTGAAGTGCGGGCGGTGTCCGGCACCAGCGTTGTCAGGAGTGTTCTTCACACCCGGGATGTTTAGCCGCCCACCCGTGCGTTGCAAGGCTGACACCGCCCTCTATCCACGCTATATGCGCCGCACCAAGCAAGGATGCGGCACGATGACCGGGACGAAACGATCGAGCGAGGGGCTGGATATCAGGCGCCGCAAGCTGTTGTTCCGCTCCTGGCATCGCGGGATGCGCGAGATGGACCTTATCCTCGGTACGTTTGCCGACAACGAGATCGGCGCCTTGACCGGCGATGAAATCGACCAATATGAAAGGCTCCTCGACATCCCCGACACCGAATTCCTGCCCATGGTCACCGGCGAACGCCCGGTTCCCAGGAATATCGACTGTGCCGTCCTGCAAAAGATCCTGGCATCGCGCCGGACCATGACATTTTAAACGTGCAACCATGAGCCTCATTCCCAGAATCGGTCTGCCGAAAGGCCGTGCCGGCCAGTTCATCGTCGACGGCGTTGCCGATGGCTACGAAGCCTTTGCGCTGGTGCAGGCGATCCATGAGATTGCGCCTGACAAACCGGTGCTGTTCGTGGCGCGCGACGGCCAGCGCCTGCCGTCGATCATCGAGGCGCTGACCTTTGCCGCCCCCGGCCTGCCGGTGTTGGAGTTGCCGGCCTGGGATTGCCTGCCCTATGACCGCGTTTCTCCCGGCTCCGATGCCGCCGCCAAGCGGCTCGACGCGCTGACGGCGATGATCGCGCTGGCGAAAAAGCCGCATCGCGCCGTCATCCTGACCACTGCCAATGCGCTGCTGCAGCGCATTCCGCCGGCCGATCTGGTCGAAGCGCAGACTTTCCACGCAAGGCCCGGCAACCAGATCGACATGAACGCGCTGGTGTCCCGGCTGGAGATTTCCGGCTTCGAGCGGGTGCCGACGGTGCGCGGTATCGGCGAATTCGCCGTGCGCGGCGGCATCCTCGACCTCTACGCACCCGGCTGGACGGAAGCACTGCGGCTCGATTTCTTCGGCGACACGCTGGAATCGATCCGCGTCTTCGACGCCGCCACGCAGCGCACCACCGGCCAGCGCAAGTCGATGGCGCTGCAGGCGATGAGTGAAGTGGCGCTGACCCCCGAAACCATCAGCCGCTTCCGCCGCTCCTATATCGAAGCCTTTGGCGCGCCGCAGCGCGACGACGGCCTTTATGCGGCGGTGAGCGAAGGGCGGCGCTTTGCCGGCATGGAGCACTGGCTGCCGCTGTTCTACGAGCGGCTGGAGACAGTGTTTGATTATCTGCCGGATGCGCCTGTCATCTTCGACCATCTGGCGCACGAAGCGCTGGCTGAGCGTCACACGCTGATCCTCGACCACTACGAAGCGCGCCGCAAACAGGCCGACGCCGCCTTGAAGGACGCCGTGCCCTACAAGCCGGTGGCGCCGGACCTGCTCTATCTCTCACCGGAAAACCTCGTAGCGTCGCTCGGACCGCGCGAAGCCATCGACTTCACCGCCTTCGACGCGCCCGATGTCGGGGCCAAGAAGGTCTTCCATGGCGGCTCGCGCCATGGCCGCAGCTTTGCCGAGGAACGGGCTGACCCAAACATCAACGTCTTCGATGTCGTCGTAAAACACATCGCTGACGAGCGCGCGGCGCGCCGCCGGGTCATCGTCGCCGGCTGGACCGAAGGCTCGCTCGACCGGCTTGGCCAGATCCTGGCCGAGCACCATCTCGGCAATCTCGTGCCGGTGGCGACGCTGGCCGAGGCGGAAAAGCTCGAGCCGGGGCAGGCGGCACTCGCCGTGCTGCCGCTGGAATCCGGCTTCGAGACCGAACAGCTGGTTGTCGTCGCCGAGCAGGACATTCTGGGCGACCGGCTGATCCGCCGCTCGAAGCGCAAGAAGCGCGCGTCGGATTTCATCGCCGAGGCCTCGTCGCTGTCGGCCGGCGACATCGTCGTCCACGCCGATCACGGCATTGGCCGCTTCATCGGCCTGCGCACCATCGAGGCGGTCGGCGCGCCGCATGACTGCCTGGAAATCCACTATGCCGGCGACGACCGGCTGTTCCTGCCGGTGGAAAACATCGAGCTTCTGTCGCGCTACGGCTCTGACACAGCCGAGGCGACGCTGGACAAGCTCGGCGGCGGCGCCTGGCAGTCGCGCAAGGCGCGGCTGAAGAAGCGCCTGCTCGACATGGCCGGACAGCTGATCCGCATTGCCGCCGAGCGCCAGATGCGTACCGCGCCGCCCATGGTGCCGGCGGAAGGGCTTTACGGCGAATTCTCGGCGCGCTTTCCCTATGAGGAGACCGACGACCAGCAGGGCGCGATCGATGCCGTCGTGGACGATCTCGGCGCCGGCAAGCCGATGGACCGGCTGATCTGCGGCGATGTCGGCTTCGGCAAGACCGAAGTGGCGTTGCGCGCCGCCTTCATCGCTGCGATGGAAGGGTTCCAGGTCGCGGTCGTGGTGCCGACGACGCTGTTGTCGCGCCAGCATTTCAAGACCTTTTCGCAGCGCTTCTCCGGCCTGCCGATCCGCGTCAGCCAGGCCTCGCGGCTGGTCGGCGCCAAGGAACTGGCGGAAACCAAGAAAGGCATCGCCGAGGGGCAGGTCGACATCGTCATCGGCACCCATGCACTGCTCGGGTCGGCGATCTCGTTCAAGAATCTCGGCCTGCTGATCATCGACGAGGAGCAGCATTTTGGCGTCAAGCACAAGGAACGGCTGAAGGACCTCAAAACCGACGTCCACGTGCTGACGCTGTCGGCGACGCCGATCCCGCGCACGCTGCAGCTTGCCTTGACCGGCGTGCGCGAACTGTCGCTGATCGCCACGCCGCCGATCGACCGCATGGCGGTGCGCACCTTCATCTCGCCTTTCGACCCGCTGGTCATCCGCGAGACGCTGCTGCGCGAACGCTATCGCGGCGGCCATTCCTTCTATGTCGTTCCGCGCATCAGCGATCTCGCCGAAATCCATGACTTCCTGCGCGAATCCGTCCCCGAGCTGAAGGTGGCGGTGGCCCATGGCCAGATGCCGCCGGGCGAACTCGACGACATCATGAACGCCTTCTATGACGGCCAGTACGACGTGCTGTTGTCGACCACCATCGTCGAATCCGGGCTCGACATTCCGACCGCCAACACGCTGATCATCCATCGCGCCGATATGTTCGGCCTGTCGCAGCTCTACCAGCTGCGCGGCCGCGTCGGCCGTTCCAAGGTGCGGGCATATGCGTTGTTCACGCTGCCGGCCAACCGCAAGCTCACCGACACGGCCGAGCGCCGGCTGAAGGTGCTGCAGTCGCTGGACACGCTTGGCGCCGGGTTCCAGCTCGCCAGCCACGACCTCGACATCAGGGGCGCCGGCAATCTACTCGGCGAAGAACAATCCGGACACATCAAGGAGGTCGGCTTCGAGCTCTACCAGCAGATGCTGGAAGAGGCGGTGGCCGAGGTGAAGGACTCCGGCGAGGTCCAGGACGGCGGCTGGTCGCCGCAGATCGCTGTCGGCACGGCTGTCATGATCCCGGAAAGCTACGTGCCGGACCTTCAGCTCAGGCTGGCGCTCTACCGCCGCCTTGGCGATCTCGAAAACACAGAGGAGATCGATGCTTTCGGCGCCGAGCTGATCGACCGCTTCGGCCCGCTGCCGGAGGAAGTGAAGCATCTGCTCAAGATCGTCTTCATCAAGGCACTCTGCCGCAGGGCCAATGTCGAAAAACTCGATGCCGGCCCCAAGGGCGTCGTCATCCATTTCCGCAAGCGCGAGTTTTCCAACCCGGTCGGGCTGGTCAAGTACATCGGCGAACAGGGCTCGCTGGCCAAGATCAGGGCCGACCACAGCGTGGTCTTCATCCGCGACTGGCCGACAGCCGAGAAGCGTCTGGCGGGCTCGGCTGTCGTCATGACGCAGTTGGCGCGGCTGGTGGAGAAGGCCGCATAGCCCGCCGGCTACCATTCGCCAGCGCTTGAATTCCGGTCTAGAATAGGAAATCGGCTTCGTGTATGGAGCCGCGATCCCCATGTGGGGCAGGAATGGCGGGCAAAAGCCTGCTGGAAAAGGCGTTTGGGTGCAGCGATGACGAAATGGTCGCCGAATTCTTGGAGAGCGAAGCCGATCAAGCAGGTTCCTGCCTATCCGGACCTTGCCGCGCTGAAGAGCACGGAAGCCCAGCTCGCCACCTTTCCGCCGCTGGTTTTTGCCGGTGAGGCGCGCAAGCTGAAGAAGCAGCTTGCGGCCGTCGCTGCCGGCGACGCATTCCTTCTGCAGGGCGGCGATTGCGCCGAGAGTTTCGCCGAGCATGGCGCGGACAACATCCGCGACTTCTTCCGCGTCTTCCTGCAGATGTCGGTGGTGCTGACTTTCGCCGGCGCGCAGCCGGTGGTGAAGGTCGGCCGCGTTGCTGGTCAGTTCGCCAAGCCGCGCTCGTCCGACAATGAGACCAAGGGCGAGGTGACGCTGCCGAGCTATCGCGGCGACATCATCAACGGCATCGAGTTCGACCCGAAGTCGCGTATTCCCGACCCGGCCCGCCAGGAGATGGCTTACCGCCAGTCGGCGGCGACGCTCAACCTGTTGCGCGCCTTCGCCCAGGGCGGCTATGCCAGCCTGGAGAACGTGCATAGCTGGATGCTGGGTTTCGTCTCCGACAGCCCGCAGGGCGAGAAATACGGCAAGCTCGCCAACCGCATCACCGAGACGATGGACTTCATGAAGGCCGTCGGCATCACCTCGGAAACCAACTACGCCTTGCGCGAGACCGATTTCTACACCAGCCACGAAGCGCTGTTGCTGGGCTATGAAGAGGCGCTGACCCGCGTCGATTCGACGTCGGGCGACTGGTATGCAACCTCCGGCCACATGATCTGGATCGGCGACCGAACCCGCCAGCCCGACCATGCCCATGTCGAATATTGCCGTGGCATCAAGAACCCGCTCGGCCTCAAATGCGGTCCGTCGCTGACGCCGGATGGTTTGCTGGAGCTGATCGACCTGCTCAATCCGGAGAACGAGCCGGGCCGGCTGACGCTGATTGCCCGCTTCGGCTCCGACAAGGTCGCCGACCATCTGCCGAAGCTGGTGCGCGCGGTGCAGAAGGAAGGCCGCAGCGTCGTGTGGTCGTCCGATCCGATGCACGGCAACACGATCGAGGCCGCCGGCTACAAGACGCGGCCGTTCGACCGCATCCTCAAGGAAGTGCAGACCTTCTTCGAGGTGCATCGCGCTGAGGGCACGCACCCCGGCGGCATCCATGTCGAGATGACCGGCAAGAATGTTACCGAATGCACCGGCGGCGCCCGCGCCATCACCGCAGAGGAATTGCAGGACCGCTACCACACCCATTGCGACCCACGCCTTAACGCCGACCAGGCGATCGAATTGGCTTTCCTCGTCTCCGACCTGTTGAAGAAGAGCCATCCCGTGCAGCACAAGCAGGCGGCCAACGGCTGAACCCGTTTTCAGATTGAAGTGGAAAGCGCCGGAGAGATCCGGCGCTTTTTCGTTTTGATCAACGCCCGCGTTCCCAGCGCAATCCGTTGAGCCGGGGATCGTTGGCAAAGGCGGTTCTGGAAAACTCGATGCGCCTTTCCGGAAATTCGCAGATCGCCTGGACGCCGAGGGAGCCCAGCCGGATGCGCCATGTGTGCGGCTCCAGCGGCTTGGCCTTGGTAAAGCCGCGGCATGTCAGCAGCGCCACATTGACGCCCTTCGGGTCGCGCGCCGAACGGTAACGGATCGCCTCCAGCCCAGCCTCACGCGCGACATCGGCAATCGCCTGGCTGGCGGCATAGTCGGTCGGATGCGTCCAATGGGCCCGGTCGCGGTCGAGCGGCGGCCGCGTCAGGTCGATGGCCTTGTCGGTACGGATCGCGGCGGCGAAGGCGGTGTATTCGGCGGCGTCGTGCGGCCATGGCGTGTCGGGCGAATCGGCGAAGAACAACAAGCGGTAGAAGGCCATTTCGGCGACCGCCGTCATGATCGTCTCCGCGGCATAGTAGACACCCAGGGTGCGGCCAGCGCGGCGGAAGCGCGAGCCGTAGGGATAGATCGAGCCGTAGCGGAAGGGCGTCGCCAGGAGATAGTGGAGATGCCGGCATTCCATGGGGATTTGCGGCTTGGTCTCCTCGATCAGATCCTCGAGCAGCGCCTGTTCGTCCAGCGTGTCGACGATCTTCAGCGTCGAGACGCGGTGCTGCGCCTCGACCATGCGCCAGTATTTGCCGTCGAGCCGGACGGCTTCAGACGAGAGCGCGTCGGGAGTCCAGATAGGCAATGACATCGACAAGCCCGGTAATAGTGAGGATCTTTTCAAGCGGGCTGCCATCGAAAGCCGTGTTGGCGTTCTTCAGCCATGCCCGGGCTATCGTCTCGTCACCGCCGACAATGGCATCGAGCGAACGGAACAGCCGCACGAACAGCACCGCGAGTTCGAACGGCTTGGTGCCGCGCTCCAGCAGGAATTCCTGCCTGCGCATGCGTGAAACCGTGGCTTCCGAGACGCCGATGATCGACGCAAGCACCCTGGCGGTTATATCCAAGAGTTCGGCGGCGCGCAGCGTGGCCTTGGTCAGAACCGCGTTTTCGGCCGCCTTCGCGGTCAGATCAGGGGCGGCAGCATTGGGTGGTGTAACAGACATGGCCTCTCTCTTTCCATGGAAAATATAGTCCACGGAAATTCATATGGAAAGAGGCGGGATCCGATAAATTTGCCTGTGCCCGGGAATTGGCTGCACGCCGAAGCGTCAGTCTTTCTTGTAGAGCAGCCAGTTCTTGCCGGTGCGGCCGGCCATTGTCGAGTGCCGGGTGACGCGGTTGCGCCCGCCAACCTTGGAGCGGTAGAGCGCCCGGTCCGCCTTGGTGTAAAGATCCTCCGGGCTTTCCGCTTCGGAAGCCATGCAGATGCCCATGGAAACGGTCACCGTGCCGTAATTGGCGCCGGTCTGGCTGCTGGTGAACGGCGTCTGTTCGATCAGCACGCGGATGCGTTCGGCGATCTCGTAAGTGGTATCCTCGCTGGCGCCCTCGACGATCAGCGCGAATTCCTCGCCGCCGGTGCGGGCAACGAACATGTCTTCACGGATGCTGGTCTGGAAGATTTCAGCGACGATCTGGATGATCTTGTCGCCGACCGGGTGGCCGTAGCGATCGTTGACACCCTTGAAATGGTCGATGTCGGCAAGGATCAGGGCGTTGAACAGGATCCCCTTGTTGGAGGTGTAAATCGCCGTGATTTGCTTGTCGAAGGCGCGGCGGTTCCAGATATGCGTCAAGGGGTCGGTGTCGGCGAGCCGCTTGTACTCCTCAAGCTTCGACTTGACGCTCTCCAGTTCCGCCGTCTTGTCGCTCAGCGTGGTTGCAACCTGCTTGCCGTGGTCGAGGGTCGAGTTGGTGGCCGCCGCCATGGCGCTGGCGACCTTCTGCAGCAGATCCTGCGAAAGCAGGCTGCGGTTGGCGAGGCCACTCGATGTCTCATCGAGGATCTTGCCGTATTTCTCGATATGGCTACGTTCGCTGCGCAGCAGCAAGGCGATGTCCTCGAGTTCCCTGGCCAGCACGTCGCGCGCCTGCTCGACAATGCCGGGACCGTGATGCTGGGCAAAGAAAGCGCGGCCGATGCGGTCGAGATCGTCCTGCGTCGGCTGGTTGCCCAGCGCGACGACGGCCAGGCCGAGTTCGCGATTGGTGCCTTTCAGTGCTTCGTAGAAGATTTCGTAATTGCGCGGCAGGCCAAGCACGCCGAGCTGACGCATGGTCGCCACAACGGCTGTTGCAATGTCGCTGTTTCGGTCGGTCTGGACGGCTGCCGGCTGCATGTTCTGTTCACTCTGCCTCTGGGAACCATCGCAGACCGTGCGAGATGCCGCCGACCGGAGAGTGCCAGCCGTATTTCGGATCATCCTGCGAAAGACACGTCCCCAATCGCGACATTCGCTTGGCAACGACCATAGATGCGCCGGCGCTAAAGTTTCCTTAATGTGCCGCCAGGTAACGCGTCCGTTCTACCGCAGGCTGCAGAAATGGTTTGCAAAGATCCTGAGGTCAGGTCCGAACACGCCCACCCCATGTCGCATTTGCCGGTGCCCGGCTGCGGCAAAACTGAAATCCTCTCGGCCAGCGGCGAAGCCGTGGACGATGGCTGGTGGAGGTAGGGATGAGCAACAACCACAGCGGATCTTGCCTGTGTGGAGCCGTGCGTTTCCAGACGCGAGGGCCGTTGCGCGGCGTCATTTATTGCCACTGTTCGCAGTGCCGCAAGCAGAGCGGGCATTTTTACGCCGCGACCAACGTCGCCGACGGCGACATCACGATAACCGGCGCCGACAACATCAGCTGGTACGAATCGTCTTCCTTTGCCAAGCGCGGCTTTTGCAAGATCTGCGGCTCGGTGCTGTTCTGGAAGCCGGGTCAGAATGCGTATGTCTCAGTTCTGGCCGGATCGTTCGACAACCCGACCGGGCTCGAAGGCCAATGCCACATCTTTGTCGGCGACAAGGGCGATTACTATACGATCGACGATGGACTGCCGCAGTTCGAGAAGTCGACGCCGACGATCAAGGTTGCGGAGGAGTGATTTTGCGGCGGCTGCCTTATTCCCTTGATCCAGCCATTGCGATATCCCCTGCCGGTGATTCGAAGGGGATGCGGCATGCAGCGGCTGATCGGTGCTTACTTCAATTCTGTGCGAGCCTTTCGCAAGCTCGCCGCCAGCGAAAGGGCATTTCAGCAGGAACTGATGCTGCTGGTGCTGGCGCTGCCGCTCGGCTGGTTCGTCTCGGTCTCGTGGCGCGGCTACGCGCTGTTGATCGGCGCGGTGCTGCTGCTCATCATGGTCGAAGTGCTGAACACCGGCATCGAGGCAGCCTGCGATGCCTTCAGTCGCGAGTTCAACGTCGACATCCAGCTCGCCAAGGACTGCGGCTCGCTGGCGGTGCTGATTTCGGTTGTTATCGTCGCCGGCGTCTGGGGAATCGCCCTCATCGAGCGCATCACGGGACTACCGATCTGATCTGAACGCTCCCATATGTTAGTCACCAAAGGAGACTGACGTCGTGGAAGCCAATTTTCTGCTGCTTGAAAGAGCCGGCCTGCCGGAAGACCTGCGCTGGCTGGCGGAAAAATATCCGCGCGAGACATGGCAGGGCCACGCCAACATCCACGGCATGGCAAACATGTGGCTGCAGCGGCACGACATGTTCCGAGAGCTGGGCGGCATGCTCACCAACGGCATTGGCGACTATCGCGAAGGCAGGCTGACGGCGCCGGATTTCGCGCGCTGGTTCGCGCCGCGGCTGAACCACTTTCTCGGCAATCTCGACGGCCACCACAATGTCGAGGACTACCAATATTTCCCGGCTTTCGCCAAGGCGGAGCCGCGCCTGAAGCGCGGCTTCGAAATCCTCGATGCCGACCATCACACCATTCATGAGGGGTTGGAGCGCAACGCCGAGACGGCGAACGCCTTCATCCGCACGCTCGAGGAGAGCGAGGACAGGCAACGCTTCGCCGCCGACGCCTATGCGGACGAGAACAGCCGGCTGATCGCCATGCTGAAGCGGCATCTGGCCGACGAGGAAGATCTCATCATCCCGCTGATCCTCGATCGCGGCGACCGGGCTCTGGTCGAGGACGACGACTGAACCTTACGATATGGTTTCGCTGTCGCGGGCGTCCTTGGCGCGCTCCTTGCCGGCGACGGTGCGGGCGATGAGCCAGGCAAGGATGGCGACACCCAGACCTATGGCAAGCGCGATCAGCAGCCGTTCGTGATGGAGCAGTGCCTTGCCTATCATCTGCTCGGCGCCGAGGCCGAAGACGTAGCCGATGCCGCAGAACAAAGCCGCCCAGACCAGCGACGACACCGCGTTGAGGATAACGAAGCGCGCTACCGAAATGCTGGCGAAACCGGCCGCGATGCCGCCGACCAGGCGCAGGCCATAGATGTAGCGGTTGGACAGGACGAATATGTTGGGATGGGACGAGACGAGACGGTAGGCGTGGTTGAAGCCGGGCCTCGCCTTCAGTTTCAGCACCCTGGGATGGTCGGCAAAGCTGCGGCCGAGGACGAAGAAAAACGTGTCGCCGACGAAGGCGCCAATGGCGGCCGCGAGGAAAGCCTTCCAGAGGATGAAGACATGCTGATGGGCGAAGAAGCCGCCGAGGATGGCCGCACTTTCGCCTTCGGCGACACAGCCCAGGAAAACCGCGATCAACCCATATTGCTCGATGAGGTGATGGACGATCCCGGTCATTGAGAGGTTTGCCGGCCCGACAGTTTTTCGTCTATGCGGTTCACCTGTTCGGCCAGGCGCGCAATGTCCTCGCGCACGCCGATGATCTGGCTGTGGCGCAGTTCGTCCAGCTTTTCATGCAGAGCCATGATCTCGATCTCGGCCTTGAGGTTGACCTCATAGTCATGCGCGGCGTCGATGCGGTCGCGCGCGGCCTGGCGGTTCTGCGACATCATGATCACCGGCGCCTGCAAGGCGGCGATCATCGACAGCACCAGGTTTAGGAAGATGAAGGGGTAGGGGTCGAACGAGTCTCGCCCGAGCAGCCACCAATTGGCGCCGATCCACAGCACCAGGAAAGCAATGAAGGACAGGATGAACGTCCACGAGCCGCCGATGCGGGCAATGGCATCGGCGATCCGGTCGCCGGCGCCCTGAAGGCCGGTGAGGCTGTCGTTGATATCCTGCGAGATGGGCTTGCGGTCGACAGTGCTCTGCAACACCCGCCGCTCGAGCTCGCTGAGGCCCTCCGGCGTTCGCTTCAGCCAGCGGTTGGCCAGTTCTGGCACGGTTTTGTGCATGGATGTCTCCATAGGAAAAGCGTCGGCTTGGCAGCCTCGTTTGCATATAGGAAGATGGCGTTTCGTCAAAAGCGCGGCGCGAGGATGCAGGATGCCCGATTTCGCGAAGATTCGCGCCCGTGCAGCAAAACGCAAAGGCGGCGACGCGGTGCTGACCTCGCTGCTCGGGCCGGCGCCTGACAATGCTGCTGTTGCCGACATTACGGACGATCGCATCCTGTCGACGATGGCCGAGCGGGTGTTTGCCGCCGGCTTCGTCTGGCGCGTCATCGAACAGAAATGGCCGGGCTTCGAGGAAGCCTTTCTCCATTTCGAGCCGAAACGGCTGTTGTTTCAACCTGATGACTTCTGGCATGACCTGACGGCTGATCAACGCATTGTGCGCAACCCGCAGAAGATCAAATCCGTCCGCGACAACGCCGCCTTCGTTGAGCGTGTGTCGAAGGAACATGGCGGTTTCGGCAAATTCCTCGCGGAGTGGCCTGACGACGACCAGGTCGGGCTGATGGCGTATCTCGGCAAGCATGGCAGCCGGCTTGGCGGCAACACCGGCCAGTATTTCCTGCGTTGGCTGCAATGGGACGCCTTCGTCATCTCGGCCGATATGGTCGCGGCTTTGCGTGACGCCGGCCTCGACATCGCCGAAAGTCCGACGTCGAAGAGGGATCTCGACAGGATTCAGGCGCAGATCAACAAATGGGCGCAGGAAACCGGCCTGCCGCGCCGGCACATCTCGCGCATTCTGGCGATGTCGATCGGAGAGAACCATTCGCCGCAATCGCTGCGGGAATATATGGGCGATGACTGATCACCGAATTGGTCCAAACGAACGCCATTGCCCGGGCAAATTTGCCGCGCTAAACCGCAGGCATGACCCAGAAGACCGCACCCGATATTCTGCGCATCGCCGTTGCCCAGCTCAACCCGACGGTCGGCGATGTCGCCGGCAACCTTGCCAAGGCGCGCGAGGCGAGGGCCGATGCCGCCCGCCAGGGCGCCGACATCGTGCTCTACACCGAGCTTTTCCTTGCCGGTTACCCGCCGGAGGACCTGGTGCTGAAGCCGGCCTTCCTCAAGGTTTGCGAGAAGGCCGCGCAAGACTTCGCCGGAGATACCGCCGATGGCGGGCCGGGCGTCATCATCGGCACGCCGCTGAAGCGCAAGAGCGGCACCCACAATTCGATCATCGTCGCCGATGGCGGCAAGATCCTCGCCGAGCGCTACAAGCTCGATTTGCCAAACTATGGCGAGTTCGACGAGAAGCGCGTCTTTCAGGCCGGCCCCGAGGCTCAGGGACCCGTCAATTTCCGCGGTGTGCGCATCGGAATTCCGATCTGCGAGGACATCTGGGGCGACGTCGGCATCTGTGAAACCCTGGCCGAAAGCGGCGCGGAAATCCTGCTGGTGCCGAACGGCTCGCCCTACTACCGCGCCAAGATGGACGTGCGCCATCAGGTCGTTATCCGCCAGGTCATCGAGACCGGTTTGCCGATGATCTATGCCAATCAGATCGGCGGCCAGGATGAGCTGATCTTCGACGGCGCCTCTTTTGCCATAGGCGCCGACAAGACGCTTGCCTTCCAGATGAGCCAGTTCGAGGAAACTGTCGACGTCACCACCTGGAAGCGCAACCGCGTCGCCGCAGGCGCGCAAAACGCAGAAGAGTTCGACGGCTGGGTCTGCTCGGAAGGGCCGATGTCGAAAATCCCCGAGCGCGAAGAGGCGGACTACCGCGCCTGCATGCTCGGCCTGCGCGACTACGTCAACAAGAACGGCTTCAAGAACGTGGTGCTGGGTCTCTCCGGCGGCATCGATTCGGCGATCTGCGCGGCCCTTGCCGTCGACGCACTTGGCGAGGAGCGGCTGCGGGCGGTGATGATGCCCTACCGCTATACCTCGGAGGATTCGCTGAAGGATGCCGAGGATTGCGCCCGTGCGCTTGGCTGCCGCTATGACATCGTGCCGATCTTCGAACCGGTCGAGGGTTTTCTGCATACGCTGACGCAGCTTTTCGAGGGCACCAAGGAAGGCATTACCGAGGAAAATTTGCAGAGCCGCGCGCGCGGCACGATCCTGATGGCGATTTCCAACAAGTTCGGCTCGATGGTCGTCACCACGGGCAACAAGAGCGAGATGTCGGTGGGCTACGCCACGCTTTATGGCGACATGAATGGCGGCTTCAACCCGATAAAAGACCTCTACAAGATGCAGGTCTATGCGCTGTCGCGCTGGCGCAACAGCCATGTGCCGCCGGGCGCGCTCGGTCCCTCAGGCGAGGTGATCCCCAGGAATATCATCGACAAGGCGCCGTCGGCGGAATTGCGCGAGAACCAGACCGACCAGGATTCGCTGCCGCCCTATCCGGTGCTGGACGACATTCTGGAATGCCTGGTCGAGAACGAAATGGGCGTCGACGACATCGTCGCGCGCGGCCACGATCGGGCGACGGTGACGCGCGTCGAACATTTGCTCTACATTGCCGAGTACAAACGCCGGCAAGCGGCGCCGGGTGTGAAGATCACCCGTAAGAATTTTGGACGCGACCGCCGCTATCCCATCACCAACCGTTTCAGGGATCGCGGCTAAACCTCTGATTAAATTGATGAACCTTGGGGGGCGCATGTTTATCAGCTATTTCAAGGGAACGCCTGAGTATCACATCCTGCGCTTCAAGAACGGCAAGATCAGGGAGCAGGGGCGCGGCATCTCCTTCTGGTACGGCACGTTCGGCACCACGATAGCGATGGTGCCGGTGACGTCGCTCGATAACCCCTTCATCTTCACCGAGACGACGGCGAATTTCCAGGATCTGGCAATCCAGGGGTCGGTCAGCTACCGCATCATCGATCCACTCAAGGCAGCCGAAGGTTTTGATTTCAGCGCCAAGCTCAGCCGTGCCGACGTCGTCGGCGACGGCCGGGAGAAGATCGCCGAGCGCCTGGTGCTTGCGATACAGAGCCGCGCCCGCGCGGTGGTTTCGAGCATGACGCTGGAACAGGCGCTGGCCGAGGTGACCAAGCTCGGTGGCAATCTGGCCGAACTGCTCCGCAACGATCCGATTGCCGCGACCGCAGGCCTGTCGATCGAGGAGGTCCACATCACCTCGGTCCAGCCGACGCCGGAGATCCGCAAGGCGCTCCAGACCGAATATCGCGAGGCGCTGCAGCGCCAGGCCGATGCCGCGATCTATGGGCGCCGTGCCTGGGGCGTGGAGAAGGAGCGCGAGATCAAGCAGAGCGAACTGGCGACCGAAATCGAGCTTGCCGAACGCAACAAGCTGCTGGTCGACACCGAAGCGCGCAACAAGCTGACGCTTGCCGAGGCGCAAGCCAAGGCGCAGCAGCTGGAACTGACCGTCTATTCGTCGGCGCCCGCCCACGTGCTGACGGCGATGGCCTTCAAGGCCTGGGCGGAAAAGGGCGGTTCGGTCGGCAATCTGTCGATCACGCCTGACATGCTCACCAGCGCGCTCAGCCAGCTTTCCACGCCGAAAGCCGGGTCCTGAAAGGCAAGCACGGGTGGCAAGCGACCAGAGCGGCAGGCCGATCGACCGGGTGATCGTCGTCACCCGCAAGACCGAGCTGGAGGAGCTGACGACGCGCTTCAACACGCAGGGACAGGCGCGCTTTTATCTCCGGCAGGCCGGCATGAATTTCGACCCGGTCAAGGCGGCGCATGACGTCTATCACCAGGCGCTCGACCGGGTGATGGGTTCGCTTCCCCAAGGCCTCAAACAGTTGCGGCTCGACCGCGAACTGGTACCGCAGTTCGAATTCGGGTCCGACGCGGTGATCGCGCTCGGTCAGGACGGGCTGGTGTCCAACACCGCGAAGTACCTCCCGTACCAACCGCTGATCGGCATCAACCCGAACCCGGCGCTTTTCGACGGCGTGCTGCTGCCGTGGAATGCCGACGATACCGAAAAGGTCCTCGGCCTGACGATCGCCGGCAAGGCGAAGCGCCAGGCGGTGGTGATGGCCGAAGCGCGCTCCAATGACGGACGCCGGCTGATCGCCTTCAACGATCTGTACGTCGGCGCCTCGACGCATGTCTCGGCGCGCTACGAGTTGACCTATGGCGGCAGGACCGAGCGCCAGTCGTCGAGCGGCATTATCATCTCCACGGGCGCCGGCTCCACCGGCTGGCTGCGCTCGGTGATGGCGGGCGCCGCGGGACTGGCCGCGGCCTATGGTGACAACTCCGTGCCGACCGTGCCGCCGCAAGGCTACGATCGCGAAGGCGAACAGCTGTTCTTTTCGGTGCGCGAACCGTTTCCGAGCAACACGACCGGCGTGTCGCTTGTGCATGGCGTCATCACCCGCGACCGGCCGCTGGTGGTTTCTTCGCGGCAGAGCAGGGGCGGCGTTATCTTCAGCGACGGCATGGAGCTCGATTTCGTCGAGTTCAATTCCGGCACCGACGTGACCATCGCGATCGCCGACCAGAAGGCCTATCTCGTGGTGCCATAAACGCGCCACGTGGGCAGCCAAATCACCGGCCGGACTGAATTCGGCCGCCCGCCATTCTTTGCGATGCACCATGCCCGACTGTGAAATCAGCTTCGACATGTCACGGATCGATTTCCGGGCGACCTCCGATCTATTGATGGCGAGTTATTGGGGCGCCGGCCGCAGCGATGACTTTCATCGCCGCGCCTTTGCCAACTCGTTCTGCACCGCGGCCTATATCGACGGGAACCAAGTCGGTTTTGGCCGGGCCATCACCGACCGTACGGTGTTTGCCTATCTCGCCGACATCATCATCTGGCCGCAGCATCGCGGGCAGGGCATTGGCACGCAACTGGTGCGGGCGCTCATCGACCACCCTGAACTCAGCACGGTCTCGCACTGGAGCCTGTCGACCAGTGACGCGCATTGCCTTTATGAGAAGCTGGGCTTCAAGGCATCGATCGACGGCCGCTACATGCGCCGCGATCGCAACCCGGAATGAGGCATAGCGAGGGGGTCGACCGGCTGTTGTTGCAAAATAACCTCACTGGTTGGGCCAGTTACGCTTTGCCACGTGCCCGGCCTTGGCGATCCTTCATGGCGTCTCTATAAGGACCGCTCCGCAAGTGTCTTGCGGGAGGTCCGAATGGCAGTATTTCACATGGTAATGCGAGGCCGCTAGGTCTCACCTGGCGTCCGGCGAAGGTTTGTCCTTCGCGCCGATGCCGGGTCGAGTACAGGCTTCTGCCGATGCCGGTCGCCACCCGACGAATCGGGCGCGCCGCCACCTATGCCGAACCTCCGCAGCCCCGGGCGAATTGCCCAGCGCGGTTTTCAATTTCAGACCTTACCGGGACCGGGCAGATTTGCGCCCGGATGACAACATGGCTCGTTTCCGAATCGATCTGCGTGCAAGCGCCTTTCGCAGCGTTCTTGGCTTCACGCTCAGCCACTGGAGGCGCCAGCCGTGGCGGCTTTCGCTGATCATGGGCAGCTTCCTGCTGTCGACCCTGGCCGACGTCTTGACGCCGCTCTATTCCGGCCGGCTGGTCGACGCCGTCGCCAGCAGTGCGTTGGCTGACGATGTCGCGTGGAACGCGGCAATGGCGGCGTTCTTCGCGCTCATCGCTTTGGCGCTGACCGGCGTGGTGCTGCGCAACCTCGCCTTCATGGGCATTGTCGAGCTGACGCTGAAGATGATGGCCGACATCGCCGCCGACGCGTTCCATCGCGTGCAGCGCTTCTCAACCGACTGGCACGCCAACAGCTTTGCCGGATCGACGGTGCGCAAGGTTACGCGCGGAATGTGGGCTCTCGACCTGCTCAACGACACCATCCTGATTGCGTTGCTGCCGTCGGTCGCCATGCTGGTCGGCTCGACGTTGCTGCTCGGCTGGTTCTGGCCGCTGATGGGGCTGGTCGTGGCAGTCGGCTCGCTGCTGTTCATCACCGTGACGGCGCTGCTGTCGCTCGGCTATGTCGCGCCCGCGGCACGGCTCGCCAACAGCTGGGATACGCGGCTTGGCGGCTCGCTTGCCGATGCCGTGAGCTGCAATGCCGTGGTCAAGGGTTTCGGCGCCGAGACGCGCGAGGAAGCGCGGCTTGCCAAGGTCGTCGCCAAATGGCGCGCGCGGACCAGCCGCACCTGGGTGCGCGGCACCATCAACGGCACGACGCAAGGCGCCATGTTGCTGGTGCTGCGGACGGCAGTAATCGGCCTGTCGCTGATGCTGTGGGCCTGGGGCCAGGCAAGTGCGGGCGATGTCGCCTTCGTGCTGACCTCGTTCTTCGTGCTGCAGGGCTACCTCAGGGACATCGGCACGCATATCCGCAATTTGCAGCGTTCGGTCAACGACATGGAGGAACTGGTCGATTTCCAGTCGCAACCGCTCGGCATCGAGGACCGGCCCGGCGCCAAGCCGATCCGGATCACGCATGGCCACATCGCCTTCGATAACGTCACCTTCCACTATGGCAGCCATCGCCTGCCGCTCTACCGCGATTTTTCGGTGGAGATAGCGGCGGGCGAGCGGGTCGGACTGGTCGGCCATTCCGGCTCGGGCAAGACGACCTTCGTGAAGCTGATCCAGCGTCTCTATAATGTCAGCGGCGGCAGGATCCTGGTCGATGGCCAAGACATCTCCCAGGTTGCACAGGCGTCGCTGCGCGCGCAGATTGCCATCGTCCAGCAGGAGCCCATCCTGTTCCACCGCTCGCTGGCGGAAAACATCGCCTATGCCCGTCCGGACGCCACGCAGGCCGAGATCGAGCATGCCGCCAAGCTCGCCAGCGCGCACGACTTCATCACCAGCCTGCCGAAGGGCTACGGCACGCTGGTCGGTGAACGCGGCGTGAAACTGTCGGGCGGCGAGCGCCAGCGGGTGGCGATCGCACGCGCCTTCCTGGCGGATGCGCGCATCCTGATCCTGGACGAGGCGACATCGAGCCTCGATTCGGAATCGGAAGTACTGATCCAGCAGGCGATGGAGCGGCTGATGGTTGGCCGCACGACGCTGGTCATCGCGCACCGTCTGTCGACGGTGCGGGCGCTGGACAGGCTGCTCGTGTTCGACCGTGGCAAGATCGTCGAGGAAGGCTCGCATGACGAGCTGATCCGGCTGAAGGGCGGCATCTACCGCCGCCTGTTCGAGCGGCAGGCGCTGGAACTGACCAAGGGCCTGGTGATCTGAGCTGAACGCAGAGCCCTATCCGAGGGATAGGGCTCTGCCTGGTTCATCCAGGCATTCGCTCGAATGGCTGAAGCGCTGGGTCGATCGTGTCCCAGGCGTGGCCGCGCACGGTGTAGGTGACCGCCTGCGGGTCGAACTGGCCGGGATCATCGAGGCTCGTGGCCTGGATAGCCGTCACCTCCGGCATGGCGACGAACGTTACGTAGACCGGCGTGCCGCAGGTCGGGCAAAAGGCCTGGGCTTTTTCATTGCCGCTGTCGGCGATCATCCGCCACGTGCTCGGCTCGCCGGTGATCTTTACGTCAGCGCGCCGGCCGAAGGTCACATAGGAACAATGGCCAGTACCGCTGCGCTTTTGGCAATCGAGGCATTGGCAGTGGTTCTGAAAGATCGGCTCGCCGCTGGCCTCATAGCGGATCGCGCCGCAGGCGCAGCCGCCGGTAAAGTGCTTGGTCATCATCGTTCTCCGCGGTTGCTTCAGGCCGATTTCGGCTTGGCGAACAGGTCGATGCCCGTGCCGGTTTCGAGGAAGGATTTCATGCTGGACAGCACGGCCGGCCAACCCTGGCTGATGCCCTTGGCCATGCCGCTGCCGGCTTCGAGCTCGTCATGGCTGACGGTCAGCTTGACCATGGTGTCGTATTCCTCGATGGCGAACGTCACCTGGCTGTGCTTGGTCGGATCGTCGGCCTGCGAGGCGTTGGCCCAGCTCATGACCAGCCGGGTTGGCGGCGAGATTTCGACGACCTTGCCAACGAGTTCGACGGTCCGTTCGTCATTGGCGCGGATGTGTTCCCATTTCGAGCCGGGCTTCCAGTCGGAGACGTTTTCGTGGCCCCAGTAGCGCTTGGCGATATCGGGCCTGGTGATGGCTTCGAACACCTTTTGTGGCGTCGATCTGATGTAGGTCACGTAGACAAAACTGGTGGTTTCCCGGGTCATTGGTCGTCTCCTTCGAGTTCTTGTTTCAGGTCGTGCAGCAGGCTCAGCCGCTGCCGTTCGAATTTTCGCACCCACCGCTCGTAGACTTCGTGCAGCGGCACGGGGTTGATGAAATGCAGCTTCTCGCGGCCACGCTTGACCGTGCTGATCAGATTGGCCGCTTCCAGCAGATCGATGTGCTGCGTGGCGGATTGCCTCGCCATGTCGAGATTTTCGCAAAGCTCGCCGAGCGTCTGGCCGTTCTTCTCACACAGAAGATCGAGCAGCATTCTGCGGGTCGGGTCGCCCAGCGCTTTGAAAACCTTGTCGGCGTCCATCGGTCTCACTCATCTTGAAGACACAATATGCAGGTAAATGCCTGCATGTCAAGCTGTGGCTAAGCTTGGCCTGAAGGGGAGGGATTTATAGTGTCGGATTGCTGGCGCGCGGAGCGAAGCACCGAGCCCGGAATCGGGGCAAGAACCGGTGCGGGCGCGCAGGACTATGCAGCGGTGGCTGTGAGCTAGGCTCTAACGACGAACTTGTCGGGATCGGCGCAGAAATGGGCGATGATCTGGCAGAGGTCCGGCTCGTTGACCATGCGTACGGCCTCGGCCCCATTGACCCATTTGCGGGTGCGCGCGCGCTTTTCCTTCCAGCGGTCGGCAACGTGCTCAACCTGCAGCGGAAACACCAGCACTTCGCAAGGGACTTCCTCGCCGGACGCGAGGGCCTTGGCGTAGAAGTAACGACCGGCCTCGAAAAGCGAAATCTTGCCACGCAATCCGGCTTCCTCGCCCGCCTCGCGCGCCGCTGCCTCGCAGAGCGGCTCCCTGGCCTCGGGCCAGCCCTTCGGCAGCACCCAACGCCCGGTGTCTCGGCTGGTGATCAGCATGATCTCGACGCCGTCTTCGTTATTGCGCCATGGCAAAGCGGCAACCTGCAGGCGACAAGGCGAAGTGCCGAAGAGCTTGCGGACCCTTTCAGCCAGATGGTCGTGTGTCGCCGGTGTCGTCAGCATCAGTGAAAGCTACCCCAGCCCTCAGTATCGTTAGCCGCCGTATGTAATCTTACCGACAAGTGTAAGTCTTAAAAGTAAAAAACATCACACCAACCGTCCAATCCGCCAACAGGCGTCGATTCGACAGAATAATGTGCCTTCCAGTGTCTGTTTTCATAGCAGACGGGGCGGGTTTGGCCGTCTGGGCAGAAATGGGGCTGGCGCGAATCAGCCGGCGTGATCGTCGGCGATCGGCTTCTGGTAGGTGAAACCCATGTCCCAGGGAAAGTAGATCCAGGTGTCCTGGCTGACTTCGGTGATGAAGGTGTCGACCAGCGGCCGGCCTTTCGGCTTGGCGTAGACGGTGGCGAAATGCGCCTTGGGCATCATGGCGCGCACGATGCCTGCCGTCTTGCCGGTGTCTGTGAGGTCGTCGATGATCAGCACGCCCGCGCCATCATCGGCGAGCAGCGCCGGCGTGATCTCCTTCAGCACCTGCAATTGCCCCTGGCTGGTGTAGTCGTGATAGGAGGCGACGCAGACCGTCTCGATGACGCGTATGCCGAGTTCGCGTGAGATGATGGCAGCGGGAACCAGGCCCCCACGGGTGATGCAGACGATGGCCTTCCACTGACCCTTGTTGGCGCCGGCAAGCCGCCAGGCGAGCGCCCGGGCATCGCGGTGGAACTGGTCCCAGGAGACCGGAAAGGCTTTTTCGGGAAGGGACATTCTGCACTCCGCGCGCAACATTGTGGAATGCGCGCGGAATTAACTGGAAAGTCAGGGCATTGGCAAGGGCGGGGCCAGCTGTGGAGTTACCGCGACAAAAAGGCCGCAACCGGCACGCTGCGCAACACGGTGCGCGTGACGCCGCCGAACAAAAGCTGACGCAGCCAGGAATGGCTGTAGGCGCCGAGCACCAGAAGGTCGGCTCCGGTCTCGGCGATCCGGGTCTGGATGACGTCATCGACCGAAGCATTACCCGATTTCTGCACCGACACGCTGACCGTTGCGCCATGCCTGGAGAGTGCCGCGGCGATCTCGGCGCCGGCGGCTTCCGGGTTGTCATCCAGCGTATCCGGCGGATCGATGACCAGAATGTCGGTCTTTTCGGCCTCGATGATGAAGGGCAGCGCGTCGAAGGCGGCACGCGCCGCCTCCTTGCTGCCGTTCCAGGCCAGCAGCACATGTTTGAATGTGGTGACCAACGGCCCCTCATGCGGCACCACCAGCACTGGCCGGCCGGCATCGTAAACCAGCGTGTCGACATCGGCGCTCGTGTCGCCCCCGATCTCGCGCTGCGCGGCAATAATCAGATCGGCGGCGCGCACGCTGGAAATACCCGTCAGCGCGCTGTCGCCGGAAAAGCTCTCGAGGCTGCGCCATTCGAAGGAAAGGCCGGAATTCTCGATCCGCCCAACGAAAAGCGCCTGCAATTTCTCGGCGCGCTCGCGGTTCATGTCGGCGGAGACCTGCAGGAACTCAGTGTCGGGGAAGCCGGTTGCCGAGGTGTAGGGAACGGGCAGCGCTTCGGCATGGATGCCGATGAGATGGCTCTCGAACCGGTCGGCAAGCGGGATGGCGCAGTCGAGCACGCGTTCGGCGTCCTGTTCGTTCTGCAATATGGCGACGATGGTCTTGAAGCGCATGCGAAATCCCTCAAATCTGCCAGCGCGTGCTGCGCCCGAGGGAAAACGTGGGAGTGCGGTGCTTGGTTCCGGCCCGGCGATGGTCCGCGAACCCAGGGTCAATTGGCGGCGGTGAAGCCGGCCACCATCGCCTCGACGTCCTTGCGTGCCGAATCCAGCGCCTCCTGGCTGCGGGCGCGGACCACCAGCTCCGTCCAGAATTTGCCGTCGCCATATTTCGGATAGGAGCCGATGATGGTGTCGGGATGCGCCTTCTGGATGTCGCCCAGGGGACCGCCGATCAGGCCTTCGCCGAACGGGCAATGGACGGTGGCCGACAGCATCTTGGTGCCGGCCTTCAGCGTCGGCACGACATTGTCGAGCATGGCCTGGAAAATCGCCGGCACGCCGGCCATGACATGGACGTTGCCGATGCGAAAGCCGGGCGCGACGGAGACCGGATTGTCGATATGGTCGGCGCCGCGCGGCATGCGCGCCATGCGCTTGCGGGCCTCGGTGTATTCGATGCCGCGCGCGGCATAGCTCTCGCCCAGCATGGCATAGGCCTTGGCGTCGTATTCGCACGGCACCCCAAAAGCCATGGAAACGGAATCGGCGGTGATGTCGTCATGCGTCGGGCCGATGCCACCGGTGGTAAAGACATAGGTGTAGCGGGCGCGTACGGCATTCACCGCAGCGACAATCTCGTCCTCCTCGTCGGGAACGATGCGCACTTCCTTCAGGTCGATGCCGATGGCCGTCATGATGTCGGCGAGGTGGCCGATATTTTTATCCTTGGTGCGGCCGGACAGAATCTCGTCGCCGATGACAAGCATGGCGGCAGTGACGATTTCAGGCATGGAAGGCTCCGGCAAACAGGCCCGTTGGCAGACAAGGTCGCCTGAGGCAGAAAGAAGGTCGCCTGAGATAGCGCGCCATCGAACTGGCGGCAATGCCGACACAAGCCGCCATCTGCCTTGCCGAGCGTTCGTCAGTGGGTGATGGTGCGCGCCGGTCCGCTTCCCGGGTGAAAACATGCTGGTATCGATTCTGCTTTGGCTTGTCGCCGGCCTGTCCGTGCTGGCTCTCGTCATCGTGGCCTGTCTGGTGGCCGCTACGCTCTGGATTGCCGCCAAGGCCGAAAGGCTGGTGCCGGCCAGCGGAAACTTCGTCGAGATCGACGGCAGCCGCATCCATTATGTCGAAACGGGCGAGGGACGGCCGATCCTGTTCGTGCACGGACTTGGCGCGCAGCTCCACCAGTTTCGCCACACGCTGTTTGAGCGCTTTGGCCCTGGCTACCGCCTCATTGCACTCGACCGGCCGGGATCGGGCTATTCTGTTCGCGCGCGAGGAGCCACCGGCCGTCTGCCTGAACAGGTCGAGATCATCAGGCGCTTCATCGAAACACTCGGGCTGGAAAGGCCGCTCGTGGTCGGGCACTCGCTGGGGGGCGCCGTCGCGCTGACCCTGGCCTTGGAGCATCCCGGCGCGATTTCCGGCATCGCTTTGCTGGCGCCGCTGACGCATCTGGAAGCCGGCGCCCGCGAGAAAGCGGGCCTGCTCTATATCCGTTCGCGGCTTTGGCGCTGGATCATGGCCTACACCGTCGCGATACCGACAAGCCTCAGATATGCGCGGCAGACACTGGAGTTCATCTTCGCGCCGCAGGCCGTTCCCGCCGACTACATGATCGATGGCGGCGGATGGCTCGGGCTGAGGCCAAGCCATTTCCATGCAACCTCCACCGATTTCGTAGCGGTCGAACAGGATCTTGGCCGCATCGAAGAGCGCTATGAAGAGATCGCCATGCCGGCCGGCATTTTCTTCGGGACAGCCGATCGCGTCATCGCCATGCGCATACATGGGGAGCCGATGAAGGACAGGATCGAAGGGCTCGATTTCGAGACGGTCGAAGGCCTCGGCCACATGCCGCAATTCGTCGAGCCGGACCGCGTCATCGCCTTCATCAAGCGCATTGCCGAGCGGGCATTCGCCGGCCAAGACCTCACCACAGCCTCACAACAATTTCACCGAACCATTCGGCTGATATCCGGTTTACCCCGTGTCGCACCCAAGGCGGCAGATACGGAGTAATTCAATGTACAGGAAAGTTTTTGCAGCATCCGTGCTGACGATCGGTCTTGCCACATCGGCGATGGCGCAGTCATCGCACGGCACGTATTCCAACCATTACAACTGGTGGCCGTTCGGGAACGAGCAGTCATCGACGGTCGACCAGAGCACCACTGGCAGCATCAATGTCGACGATAGCCAAGGCTATGGCGGCGCTACCGGGCCGTGCGCCTCCGACCCGTCAGGAACCTACGGAAATGTGAGGCCCAACGTGAACGATCAATATTGCGGCAAGTGATCAAGCCGCGGCTTCGACTGACCGGCAGGATGTCCCGCCTGTTTGTTTTGACGCAATTCCCTAGGGAATTGCTTAGGCGAGCATCCACGGCCGGCAGCGAAAGCTGAGGGGCAAGGATCAGTCGGAAACTTCGGTCTGCGGCCGGTCGCGGCCGTCGGCCAGTTCGTCGTGCCACTTGCCTTCGGCATCCTCATACTGGATGCCGTCCGTGGCGCCGGCGATCTGCTGTTCGGCCGAGGCGATCTCGGCGGCGCGCAGCGCATCCTGGTGGGTCGGGAATGTCTCCGAGAATGTCGAACCGACCTTGTAGGCCCAGCCCCCGTCATGCTCGACGATCTTGTAAGTCAGCTTCGCCATGAAATCCTCCGGTTCGTCCGTCCGCTCAATGCGGCCCGTTATTCAATGCTATCTGGGCTTCAATGCAGTTTGGCGTCTGGCAGCCGGTCTTCGGGAACCAGCACTTCCGATTCCTTGGCCGCTTCGATCAAGGCCCTGCGTGCATCGGCCGTCGAACGATAACCTTCCAGCACTTTGAGGCAAGTGTCGAGAGCATCACGATGGCGCGGGCCGCGATTGAGAGGCCACACCGTCATCAGGCACTCCGCCGCTTCCTGGGTGCTGCGGATCTGGCGATATTTGCCGACATGGCCGAGTTCGACCACGACCGGGGTTTCAAAAGGTTTGTTATCCATGATGGCCGCAACGCAAAGCAGCCAATATGGTTGCAAAAATGGCCGTCAGCCTGCGCCCAAACGTCTCACCAACCGCAATCGTTGGTCTCAGTAACCTCAGTCGTTGCGCAGCCAGTGGGCGTTGGCCCAGCCGGTCCGTCCGCCGATTTCGACCTGGTACCAGTTGCCCCGGCGGTCGAAAATCTCCGTGTGGTCGCCGTTGAACAATTGCCCGATCATGCGCGACGACGAGTTCGGCCGTGCGCGCACGGCGAGAAACCCGCTGCCGGTATCCAGATCGTAGTGCCTGGACAGGCCGTGCACCGTGCCTTCGCAATATTGCGCGCCGACCGGAGACGACGCGGCGAACGACAGTGCGACCACCAGAGCGGCTGCCGCCGGATAGATTGCCCTTGATGCCATGGACTTTGCTCCCAATCCGGCCGCCAAGGCGGCCTGCCCCCAGGGACTATAGCGGGCGGATTAACGCGAAGCTGCGGCAATCTGTCCAGCAGATGCGTTTGGCGCATCCGTCGGCGCTGCCTGTTCAGCCCTTCGTCCAATGCTGCATCGTCGTCACCGAGCGGGCGAGCTGTGGCGCGGGATGGATTTTCTCGCTGAAGGTGGCGGCGGCGCGCCAGCCCCAGCGCGGATCGGCGAGGAAGGCGCGGGCCAGCGCGACTATGTCGGCGCGGCCGTCGGCGACGATCGCCTCTGCCTGCGAGGGATCGTCGATCAGGCCGACAGCCCGTGTCGGGATGCCGGCGCCCTTGCGCACCGCTTCGGCCAGATGCACCTGATAGCCGGCGCCGGTCGGCAGCTTCTGCAACGGCGAATTGCCGCCGCTCGAACAGCAGATATAGGCAACATCAAGCGCCTTCAAAGCTTTGGCCACCTCGATCGCCTCTTCGACCTCGAAGCCGCCATCGACCCAGTCCTTCACCGACAGGCGGGCGCCAAGCATCAGGTTTGGAACTGCCTTCCTCACCGATTTGGCGATCTCGATGAGGAAGCGCATGCGGTTTTCCAGCGAGCCGCCCCAGCGGTCGGTGCGCTGGTTGGAAAGCGGCGACAGGAACTGGAAGATCAGATAGCCGTGCGCGGCGTGCAACTCGAGGAAGTCGAAGCCGGCGCGCTCGGCCCGCTTCGCGGCTTGAGTGAAGCGCTCGATAAGCTGCAGGATTTCATCCTCCTCCAGCGCATGCGGCACATTCCAGCCGGTGTCATAGGCGATGGCCGAGGCCGAGACGGTCTGCCAGGGATCCTCGCCCGGCTGCAATGGGCCGCCGCCTTCCCAGGGCTTTCGGTTGGAGGCCTTGCGGCCGGCATGGGCAAGCTGAATGCCGAATTTCGTTTCCGGCGCGGCGACGCGCCTTGCTGCATCCAGCGTGCGCCGGGCGGCCGCCTCGTTGTCGTCGGAATAGAGGCCGAGGCAGCCATGGGTGATGCGGCCGCGCCGTTCGACGTCGGTCATCTCGACGGTGACCATGCCGGCGCCCGACATCGCCAGGTTCATCCAGTGATAGAGATGCCAGTCGCTGGCCGAGCCATCTTCGGCGGAATACTGGCACATCGGCGCCACCGCGATACGGTTCGGAAAGGTCAGGCCGTCGAGAGCGATCGGCTGGAAAAGCGCTGCGGTCATCAAAAAACTCCGGAGAGGGACTGCAGCTATTTAGGCGATGGCAGTTGCCGGCACCAGACACGAGGCGGTGAAAGCGTCGCCGTTTCGGTTGCGCGCAAAACCGTTCGCGGTTACGCCATGGCGCCGACAGCTTGGAGCTCATCATGGAAGATCGTATCCGCATCCGCTCGGAGGAAGTCCTGTCCGACGACTGGGCGGTCCTGAAGAAGACTATTCTCGATTACCGTCGGCGCGACGGGCAGTGGGAGACGCAGATTCGCCAGACCTACGATCGTGGCGACGGCGCGGTGATCCTGCCTTTCGATCCCGAGCGTCAGACGGTGCTTCTGGTGCGGCAGTTCCGCTACCCCGCCTACGTCACCGGCCACCGCGAACCGCTGATCGAGGCCTGCGCCGGCCTGCTCGACAAAAACGATCCCGAAACCGCCATCCTCAAGGAGGCCGAGGAAGAGCTCGGCTATCGCCTACAGAACATCGAGCGGCTGTTTTCCCCCTATATGAGCCCGGGCAGCGTCACCGAACGGCTGTGGTTCTTCGTGGCGCGCTATTCACCCGCCGACCGCATCTCGGCCGGCGGCGGCGCGGCCGACGAGGGCGAGGACATCGAGGTTCTGGAAATGCGGCTTGATGAAGCGCTGGCCGGCATTTCAGACGGCCGCATCATCGATGCCAAGACGATCATCCTGATCCAGCATTTGAAAC
This sequence comes from Mesorhizobium sp. M0062, assembly GCF_040323125.1. Taxonomy (NCBI): domain Bacteria; kingdom Pseudomonadati; phylum Pseudomonadota; class Alphaproteobacteria; order Hyphomicrobiales; family Phyllobacteriaceae; genus Mesorhizobium; species Mesorhizobium sp. M0062. The sequence continues at coordinate 85,059 of NZ_JAMYUO010000007.1, read as the reverse complement.
TGTACCCGATGAAGGGCTAGCTCGGCGAAGCTCGACGTGCCTCACTGCTGCGGGCAGGGTGGCCGTCCACTTCGCGGATGAAGTTGCGCAAGTTGCAAGGACACCGGAATGGCGCGTGGCGCAAAGGCATGGCTGAAGCGAAACAGCGCGCGGGCATCTCTCCTGTTGCTGAACGCCGCGCTGCTTGTCCGCTATCGCCGGTTGACCCAGCGTTTCCTTGAGCGAATGCGGCATCTGCCGAATTTTGCAGCCCCGGTGACGTTCACGGAAAAGGTCCACTGGCGCAAGATTTTCGATGACGATCCTCGCTTTATCGGCCTTCTCGACAAGCTCAAGTCCAAGGAAATCGTCAGGGAGCGGCTTCCCGGGCTCGCCATCCCGGAGGTGCTGTGGCAGGGCGACGATCCGCGCCAGATCCCCTTCGATGACCTGAAAATCCCATACGCCGTCAAATGCAACCACGGTTGCGCCATGAATGTCATCGTTCGCGATCCGGCCAACGCCGACCGGGAGGCGATCATTGCCGAGATGACGGAATACCTTGGCCAAACCTATGGCGCCCGCAAGCTGGAGCGCAGCTATGCGCACATAGAGCGGCGGGTTTTCGTCGAAGCGCTTGTCGGCAAGGACCAGGATTATGACCCGGTCGACTACAAATTCTGTGTGCTGGCTGGCCACGTCGCCTACATTGTCGTCGTCGCCTTCCGTTCCACGGTCAAGAATACCGCCCACCTGGATCGCGATTGGCGCCCGCTGAACATCGTCCAGGGCGCGATCGACTCGAGCCTGGAAATTCCCCCTCCCAAGAGCCTGGCGCGGATGATCGAGGCAGCCGAGGCGCTCGGCAGCGAGTTCGACATGGTGCGTGTCGATTTCTACGAGGAGGAGGGGGAGCCGATCTTCGGAGAATTCACGGTCTACCCACGCAGCGGCTTGCTGCAATTCGACCCGGCTGCCTTCGACCGCGAACTGGGCGCGCATTGGGATATTGGCGCGTCAGGTTACCTCAGTCGTTTGCCCAGCCGATTTGCCCAACGATACAAGGCGATGCTCGTCGCCGCCGGCTATCTCGACGTTTGAGATGGCTGCCTTGGGTGGCGTGCCACCCGAAGCTCGAAGAGCGAAGGGTGGTGCGGAGAACCCATACGATTAGAGATCGAGGCAAACTGATAGCTCAGCAGGTCAATAGCCGTGATTTCGAAGTGCTGCCTCAACTGAGCCGTAGCGGTCAATTTGCCCTGCTGGGATCAATCTTCGTGAGCCGCTGCCTGGTCTCGACCACGCGCCTTTGCGCAGATCGGATTCGGCAAGGCGAGATTCTTAGCGACGCCGCAGTCTTCATCGAGCAAGTTTTCAGCGCGCTTCCTGCTGCGACTCGGCCGATTACCGCTAAGGTTACCGGCAAGCTCTCCCACGTCCGGACTGGGTCGAGATCATTTGAAGAACTCTTTCAGCTTGTTGAGTCGACTGTCGCCAGAGGCCTTCCGGCTTTCAGGACACGCCGCCTCGCCGATCGTATCCTGCTGGATAAAGCGAGGTTCTCAGCCACCATTTTCTCGCTGAGTACCAGCGCGAACTCGGTCTGTTTGATGCGCTGCTGAGCATCAGCGAGTTGCATCGTGAAAAGATCGGTTGCCATTGTTGATCCGGGATCCGCGAGATTCATGATTGCGTAACACATGGCGGCCGAAATCGTTCCTAGTTGTCGGGCGAAGCCGGTGCCGCAAAGGGCGGCTGAGTTTGAACTTCCGACCCGACCAGACGTCCGCGAGCGCCAAGGCATCGAGAGCCCAGTGATCGGAGGGCCACGACGAGCGGGCGCAACCCGACCACTTAAGTGATCAGCCTCGCTACAGCCTTGACAGGTACAGTCGCGGCCTCATCAAGGGGAGGTATCAATGGTCTCGGCGATTGGAAACCAACATCGGCAGGCAGCTGAAACTCGACCGAAACCCGCAAAGACAGAACCGGGCGAAGGATTTGCGCCAGGCAAAAGCGCAGACAGCGTAGGACATCGCGCCAAGGCAATGGCGGCAGAAAGTGGCGACACGGATTCTGGCGCCCAGGGGCGCGCCGCATCGACAATCGCCAGGATGGATATCACCGTTTTGGCTCCACAGAGCGAAGAGCCGCCTTTGGAGTAGCCCGGGCGGCCGTGCCGCTGCCTCAGTCCTTGTGCAGCACAACGCGCGCTGGCTACGCTCGGTGGCCATCGTCGTCTCGAAACACTTCGGGCGTTGCACTGCCGCGAGCCGCCTTCGCTGCTGGTCGAGGGGCTGTAACCCTTGGTGAGGCCGGCATCGCCTCGCCGGTCGTTGCGAGCCCACGATCGGGCGGCCAAGCGACCTTCCCTGTGTCGGTCTCTATTTGATACTAGGGGACGGCGGTTTCATCACGGGCAGTTGCAGCTGGTCAATGGTTGCGACGATGCCGGCGGCAATGGCTTCCGCCTCATGGATCAGTTCCGGACCATAGAGCCCATTGACCATCTCTTCGCTCGGCAGCACGCCAGGAGGACAGTGCTCTTCCATTGTGCGCCGGATGAGCGTCAGCGCTGCCCGGCATTGGTCGGCTTCGATCTTCATAGCTCTTCAAACATCCAATTCGTCTAAAATGTTCCGGAACTAATTTAGCGATAGCTAATTGAAGTCGTGGTTCTGCGAGTCAGTGCATGCGTCTGAAATTCATCAAGCCTATGGAACCCGAACTGGTCGACACGCCGCCGATGGGCGATGATTGGATTCATGAGATCAAATTCGATGGCTACCGCACCCAGGTCATCAAGGATGATGACGGGATTCGGCTGATCACCAAGAACGGTTATGATTGGACGGGCCGCTACATCCAACTTGCCGGTGAGGCGGAAGCGATCGAGGCGAAAGACTTCATCATCGACGGCGAGACCATTACGATCAATGAGGCTGGCCTATCCGACTTCCATGCGCATCAATCAGCCGCGACCAGCCGCAAGCCGTCGCGCGATCTGTATCTGCTAGCATTCGACCTCTTGCACCTGAACGGGCATGACTTGCGGAACACGCCGGTGGAAGACCGTCGCGAGATCCTCCGGGCGTTGATCCCGGACGGCGGCCGAATCCAGTTCAGCGAAGCGATGCCGGGCACTGGCGACGCCGTCTTTCATCTGGTCGACCAGGCTGGGCTTGAAGGTATCGTTTCAAAGCGGAAGGGCAGCAAGTATCGGTCGGGTCCGACGACGAACTGGCGCAAGATCAAGTGCTATGCCGAAAAGGAGATGGACATCATCGGCGTGCAGCGCGAGGCCGGCAAGCCTGCCATGGTGCTGATGGCCGACAAAGGCCACTATGCCGGCGGCGCCTTCGTCACCTTCAAGGCGGACAAGCGCCAGCGCCTATGGGACCGCGTGCAAGGCAAGATTGGCGGGCCGGCGCCGAAAGGGCTCAAGAGTGACAAGGCCGAATGGCTAAAGCCGGGCCTGGTCGGCCGCGTGCGGTTCCTAAAGGGCGAGGAGAAGCTTCGCCATGCCAAGCTGCTGGATTTCCGGGAGGAGACTTAGCCCGGAGGCTTGTCCCGGGGCTGTGCCGGTCCTGTCCCGTTCCACTGGATGAACTTCGCCCTCTGGCCGGTGATGGTCTCGATCGACTTCAACAGGGGTCCATGGACCTTACGTAGAGCTTGGTAGTGCTCGCCGTGGTACGCCAGGAGCGGCCCGACGATGCTCTTGTGCAGCGCTTCGGCTGCCGCCAGGAAGCGCTCGATTTCAGCCCGGGAAAGTTGTTCCGAAGGTTTGGTTCTGGCCATTGGCGCTCTCCATTGAGGGGTCGCCGCAACGAGGACTATAATCCTACATGCCGGACTGCCTGACAAGAGGGCTCGCCGGCCTTACCCCGCAGGTAGCAGTAGGGCGACGGCGCCAAGCGCAGCATCAGGAGCAACCACCAGCAAAGATGAGCAACGGCAGGCCCGGCGACCTCCTTTGGCACACGGGACAAACAAGAAGGTCGCCGAGCCTTACCGGCGCTGCTTTGTGAGGGAGACGACGCCGGATGAGATGAGAGTATGCGATCGTGCTAATCTCTGCGAACCATGCGAACGAAGGAAAGCCTTGTGGCACCGACGTTGAGATCAAGGTCGGCGGGGCGCTGATCGCTGCGGCAGGATTCTTCCAAAGCGGTAGTGAGTCCAGAGCGGAACATTAGCGTCGGCTAACGGTTAATTCGGCAGTGTTCCGAACCGTGATTGGTAGAGCGATGGTGACGTTTCATCTTGTCTATTTTTCCGGCCTGACGGCAGACCAGCTGCTAGGCAGCGCCGTTTCTATCCTGGCGTGTTTGCTGCTTTATAACGCTCTGGCTACGGACGCCTAACTGATAGGTCGGCCAGCGGCCCGGCATCCTTGGCAGCCGGCGATTGCCATCCCGATGCCAACTTCAAGACCTATCACGAGGCCAAAGACAAGCTTGCCGACGAAATCAATGGCGAGGGCCGGACAGGACGCCACACGTCCAGGCAGGGCTCTCTGAGGGCATTGGCGATGCCCGTTGCCTCAAGGTGGCGAGCTTTTTTAGTTAATAGGCCTCCGCGCTGGGCAATCTGTTCCGAGAGCTTCTGTGATGCCTCTATGACGTGGCAAACCTTGGAAAAGGTTTCCGTGGCAGGACCGGGGTACGATTCTAACCAACTAGGGCTGTATAGGCCACTAGCGCCCGACGATCCGGCTAATCATGTCGTCGTCAGGTGCGCTGTCGGTGAATTCCCGTAGGAGCGCCTTCGCGTGGTCTACCCAATGCTCTTCAGCCAGGTTCAGCTCCCGAACGGATCTCCTGAAGGTCTCGCACACCACATCGAAATCGAAGGCGTCAATGCTGTAGCCTTCCTCGTCATGGTCCATCGGCCGCCTCCCCCAATGGGGGAAACTGTACGGAATCGTACGAAGCAAGTGCAAGGGCATTCAAAAGCAATTGGCTGATGCCGCCCGATCGTTCCACAATGTGTTGCTAATATGCAGCACCGACTGAATCTCCGATCAGCGGCACTTGTGGTTGGTTCCAACAGCTGCGCGTTGACGGCAAGATGCCAAAGCCAACGACATGCGGGCGACGAAGATGGACAAGCGACAAAACACAAGAAATGTTGAGTTGGTCGGTCTTCTGGCCGTGCCGTTGTCAGTTCTAATCACGCTGCTGATAGCTGGAATGATCCTTTGCTGAAATGTTTGAGTGGCAAAAGGCTGGGGCGGGTTTTTCCCCTTTGAAAGAAGTCACGATGTCCCTATCCGTCGAACCCCCGATATTGCCAGAGGATAGCCCAGACCGTGAGGTGAACTGTGAAGTCGCATTAGAAGCCGCGTTTGCGGCCTTGGTGACTGCGTCAGAAGCGCAAGGTTGGACGCCACAGGAAACGGCTGCAACTCTTCTTAAAATCGCGACGGAGCATGCCCACCGGGTTGAGGCCGCTGCGGCCCCAGCCGGCTCCCAAGGGAGTGCTTGACCTGGCCCGCGCGGTCGGTCGCTACCGACAGGAGTGTTGCAGCAGGTATTCCAGCAAGAGTGTTAAACCTCTTCAGTTTTGTCCCTCTCCTCTGCCAATGCGCTTTTATCAAAGCCAAGCCCCAGTGGCATCGGCATGATAAGGTCTGTGAGTTGCGGCTTACACTCGAAGAGGATTGCCCTGGCCAATAGGTGGCCGGCTCGCAAAGGTCTTTGAGACGTTCTGCAGCCACATCCTCTATGCCGACATGCTCCATAGCGTATGAAGAGCTACCAGCACGCTTGTAATATAGCTTTTGATCGCTGCGGTGTGGTCGACGTTCCGACCGTGGCACGTCAATGACTATGAAACCGGCGTTTTGGTCGGCATTCGATGCAAGTCCGGCGACACGGATACCGTCGTTTTTCGGCTGCATTAGATCCCCAACTGCCGAGCTTACGACCGAAAGGGCTACAGGTTCGGGATTTGGCTCAAGCGCAGTTGCGCCGTCAGCCCCGTCACTGTTCTTACGGCAACCAATACCGAACACCAAAACTCCAGCATGGCAGTTCCCGGCTTTGTATCCCGGCTCTACGGCTACCCGCGTCAGCCTTTTCTATGGTAGCCAGTGAGTTCTTACAGAACGAATCCTAAGCATTTCAATTGGTGCGGACGACGGGAATCGAACCCGTACGATCAGAGATCGAGGGATTTTAAGTCCCTTGCGTCTACCAATTCCGCCACGTCCGCAGGCCAGCCCTTTTCAGACGCCAGCGAAAACCCGTCAAGCCATCTTTTGCCGAGTGTCGGACTCATGAAAGGTGGTTCGCGATTTCAAAACAATTGGTTGTGGCGAAAATCTCAGTCGCCGAGAAGGCTCAGAATTTGTAGCTGAGATTAATACTAACCGCGTTCAGCATCACATCCTGATCGCGATCGTTGAAGGGTTCCGCCACGTCATAGTGCTCGGAGCCGAAATCATAATAGCGATATTGCGCGCCGACGATGAATTTGTCGGTCAGCGCATAGTCGACGCCGGCGCCCAACGTCCAGCCGACATTCGTGCGTGTGCCGGCGAACGACGCGCCCGCGACTTGCGAAGTTTCGATGCCGGCAAAGGCGACGCCGCCGACGCCGTAGACCAGCACGCGGTCCATGGCGAAGCCCGCTTTGGCGTCGACAGATCCGAACCACTTGATGTCCGTGCGGAATGTGCTTCCAAGGCCTGATACGGCCGTACCGTCGACGGCGGAATAATTGAGCTCCGCCTCGGCGCCGAGCACTGCCTGGTCGAACTGCCACAGGCCGGCGACATGGCCCCCGACGAAACCGCCGTCAATATCGGGCGAGATGGAAAACGGCGCGCCTTCCGTCACTGATATGTCGGACTGGCCCCAGCCGTAGCCGGCCTGCAGGCCGGCATAGTAGCCGGTCCAGTCGAAGCCTGGTTCGGTCATCGGCACCGCCATCGGGTCGGCGGCGAATGCCGGCGCGGCCAGAGCGATCAGAAATCCGGCACTGGCAATCGTCAGACAGCGCATCGAGTTCTCCGAAAAGGCGGTTCAGAAGGCGCCTTGCCGGAAGGTAATCCTATTCGCCGCAAAACGGAACCCATTGTTCAACAATCGGAATGTACCCGTTGCTGCGCTGGGTGCTCAGCTGGGGGCGCTATTTGGCGTCGATGAAGTCCAGCGCCGCCTGACTATATTCGTCCGGCGCCTGCAGCATGGCGAAATGACTGGCGTTGGGCAGGATGATGAGCTTGGCGCCCGGAATGACGGAGGCCATGTATTCGGTGTGTTCGCGCTTGATCGCCTCGTCATGGTCGCCGGCAACGATCGCGGTCGGCGTGGTTATCTTGCCGAGCTGTTCCTTGGTCCAGGCCGGCTCCGACTCCCACATGTGGCTGATCTGCGCCACGAAGGCATCGTACTGGTCGGGAGTCTTCGACAGTTTCTTGTAGTCGCGGCCCGAGCGGTCGATATAGGCGGCAAAGGTCTTGTTGGTCAGCACACCCGGATCGACGCCATCGGTGGTGACGTTGGCGGCCTGCGCAAAGAGCCGTGTCAGCCGCTCCGGATGATGCAGCGCAATGTCGATGCCGATAATGCCCCCGTCGCTCCAGCCGACAAGAGCGGTCTTGTCGATCTTGAGATAGTCGAGCAGCGCAAGATAGTCCGACGCCATGAGGTCATAGCCGTAAGCTTGCTCGGTGCGGGTAGAACGGCCATGGCCGCGGCTGTCGGCAATGATCACCTTGTGCGTCTTGGACATCGTCGCCACCTGGCTTGCCCAGATGTCGCCATGGCCAAGGCCGCCATGGATCAGGAGAATCGGATCACCGGCGCCGAAAACGGCATAGTACATCTGGATGCCGTTGACCGGCGCATACCCGCTCTGATCCGGTTTGGGCATCGCCGCCGGCTCCGGCAAGGTCTGCCAACGTTCCTCGGCGGATACAAAGCCGGCCGAGATCAGGAACAGGGTGACGAAGGCGAGTGCTTTCAGGAACCGGATCATGACTTCACCTCAGGAGGTTTCGGGCTCATCACAACAAAAACCCGCCTCGCGGCGGGTCGTCGGCGCAAATCAGCACCATAGCCAGAATGGTAGCATAAGTGGCGGCACAAGCCAAACTGAATGACCGCACCGCTGATGCCTGCCCTCGGGGGTGAGCAGGTGCGGCGCATCCGCCCCGGGCGAATTCTCATCGACGGATTTCGTCCGTGATCGCTGGCCAAAACCTTGCCGGCTTGGCACAGTCTGGCAAACAGGAGTCTTTCATGGCCAAGCAGCCGTCGGCGACGAAACCCAAGCCCTGGACCGAGATGGCGACGCATCTGGTCGATGTCGCGACGGGGCGCAAGCCTGCCGATCTCGTCATCCGCAACGGCCGCTGGGTGAACGTGCATTCGGGTGAGATCATAGCCGGCACCGACATCGCCATATCAGGCGGCCGCTTCGCCTATTGCGGGCCGAATGCCAGCCATGCCATCGGCCAGGGCACCAAGGTGGTCGACGCCGGCGGTCGCTATCTGGTGCCCGGCCTGTGCGACGCGCATATGCATGTCGAGAGCGGCATGGTGACGGTGACCGAGTTCTGCCGCGCCGTCATCCCGCACGGCACCACCTCCATGTTCATCGATCCGCACGAGATCGCCAATGTGCTGGGTCTGCCCGGCGTGCGGCTGATGCATGACGAGGCCGTCGCCATGCCGATCAACATCCATGTCCAGATGCCGTCCTGCGTGCCGTCCGCGCCGGGGTTGGAGCATGCCGGGGCAGAACTGACGGTCGCCGATGTCGCGGAAGCGATGACCTGGGAAAACATCATCGGGCTCGGCGAAGTGATGAATTTTCCCGGTGTCGTGGCCAACGATCCGGTGATGTCGGGCGAGATCGCCGCCACGGTGCGAGCGGGCAAGACGGTCGGCGGCCACTATGCGTCGCGCGATCTCGGCCTGCCGTTCCATGGCTATGTCGCCGGCGGGCCGGAGGACGACCATGAAGGCACACGCGCCGAGGACGCAATCGCCCGTGTGCGCCAGGGTATGAAGGCAATGCTGCGGCTGGGCTCGGCCTGGTACGATGTTGCCTCGCAGATCAAGGCGGTGACCGAGAGCGGTCTCGACCCGCGCAACTTCATCCTGTGCACCGACGACAGCCATTCCGGCACGCTGGTGCATGAAGGCCATATGGACCGGGTGGTGCGCCACGCCATCCAACAGGGATTGAAGCCGGTGACGGCGATCCAGATGGCGACGCTGAATACCGCCCAGCATTTCAAGCTGGAGCGCGAACTGGGCTCGATCGCGCCGGGACGGCTGGCCGATCTGCTGATCGTCTCCGATCTTGCCGCCATGACCATCGACGAGGTCTATGGCCGCGGCGTCAGGCTGGCCAAGGGCGGCAAGCTCGAGATCGACATTCCGGCCTATGATTACCCCAAATCGGCGAAGAACACCGTCAAGCTCGGCAAGAAGCTGAAGCCAGGCGACTTCGACATTGCGGCGCCCAAGGGCGCCAACGAGGTGCGGGTGCGGGTCATCGGCGTGATCGAAAACCAGGCGCCGACGCGGGCGCTGGAGGCCGACCTGCCGGTCGAGGACGGGCTGGTCGCCATGGACCGCCGCAACGACATCTGCCAGATCGCGCTGGTCGAGCGCCACCGCGGCACCGGCGGCGTCACCAATGCCTTCGTCTCAGGCTTCGGCTATATGGGCGACTGCGCCATGGCGTCGAGCGTCGCACATGATGCCCACCACATCATCTGCGTCGGCACCAACAAGGAAGACATGGCCCTGGCCGTCAACCGGCTGGGCGAGGTCGGCGGGGGCGTGGTGCTGTTTTCGAAGGGCAAGGAGCTTGCGCTGGTCGAAATGCCGATCGCCGGGCTGATGTCGGACGAGCGGGCGGAAATCGTGGCGGCCAAGGCGGAGAAACTGACCGAGGCGATGCGCAAGATGGGCTGCTCGCTCAACAACGCCTACATGCAGCACTCGCTGCTGGCGCTGGTCGTCATCCCGGAACTCAGGATTTCCGATGTCGGCCTGATCGACGTGACGACGTTCCAGAAGGTAGGTTTGTTTATCTGAGATCAGCCCCGGTGCTTGGCTCTCATCCGCCGGTGGCGATGGTCAGCACCTTGAATGGCGTGGTGATGATGATCTCGGCGACGGATCCGACTGCCTTGCCGAGGCCTCGGCCGAGATTGTCGATCTGGCCCTGCGTGGGTTCGTCCGATGCCAGGCCGGCTGGAGCGCGCAGACGGTCGCCGAGCAATTGCACCAGGAACGGGTTGTCGGCGAATTTGGCGTGGTTCAGGCGGTCGCCGCCCTTGATCTGGCTGAGGTCGGCCACAACGACGCCGTAACTGGCAATGTCGGCGGCGTTGCCGTAGTCGCCGACGCGCGGCTTGTCGCCGGATAGCAGGCTGGACAGTCTCAGAGCACGGTCGTCGGCGGAAAGCAGGATGACGAACGGCCTGTCGGGCTTGCCGTAGCGGATCATCTGCTTCTTGAAGACGTCGACATCGATATCGGGCGATGCCAGGACAACACGGCCGAGCTTGCCGTCGAGATCGCGGTCGCCGGTGATGGCGAGCTGGCGCAGCGCTTCCATCGTCACCCAGGTTCCCATCGAATGCGCGATGATGTCGATGCTCTTGACCTTTGTCTTGGCGAGCATCCTGAGCGTCGCCTCGAGGTCGTCGCGCGCGGCGTTGGCGCTGTCCTTGTCGTAGATATAGCCCGTGGTCTTGCCGCTCGAAGCCCACGAAAACAAGATCGGCGTGCCGGGATATTCGGTGTCGTGGGCGATCTGCGTCAGCCGGTAGACCCCATCGTCGAAGCCGTTGTTGAAGCCGTGGACGAAGACCAGCGCGCGGTCGCCATTCATGGTGATGTTGGCGCCGACGGCCTTGGCGAATTGCGAGGCGTCGCCATAGTGGACGACATCGGTGACGGTGAATTGCTTGGCCGGGTTCGAATTGGCCGAGCCCTTGGCGCGCTCGATGGCGCCGACCTGGTGGACCTTCGGCACGGTGACGTCGACACGGGCGTAGCTGGTGGTCAGCGAGCGATCGCCATCGAACACCTGGCGTGGGTCCTTGGTCGCCTGCTTGCGGGTGGTGGCGACGAAGATTTCGTGGGTGGCCGCGATGTCGGAGGCAGGCACCGAAACCGTCGTCTTGTTCAACAGGTCATGGGTGTTCGGGCCGGCGCAGCCGGCGGCAGCGAGCGCGAACGCAAGGACCAGGACAGTCTTCCAACGCTCGTTCACGCGGGCTCCCGCTGGCGCATTGGCGCCGATTTCAATGTCGTAGAGGCAGAGACCGGCCCGGTCCAGTTGAAAGTGATCGGGCCGAGCGGCATTCGCGACCTCACGCGGCGACGGTCGCCGCAAGGCAACAGCCTTATTGTCCGAGCGCGCTGATGCGGTCGGTCACCGTCTGGTCGCTGGCAAAGCCGTCATCCTCGCGCAGCCGCTGGCCGATCATCTTCACCAGTTCGGGATTGTCGGCGAACTTGGTGTGGTTGAAGCTGTCGCCTCCCTTGACCTTGGAGAGGTCGACCACGGTGACGCCATAAGCGGCGAGGTCGGCGGCATCCTTGTAGTCGCCGACGCGTGGCCGCGAGCCGGCAATCAGGCCTGAGAGCCGCAGCGCACGGTCGTCGTCGGAGAGCAGCAGGATGAACGGCTTGTCCGGCTTGCCGTAGCGGCGCATCTGGCTCTTGAAGACGTCGACGTCGATGTCCGGAGAGGCCAGCACGACATCGCCGAGCTTGCCGCCGAGATCGCGGTCGCCGGTGATGGCCATCTGGCGCAGCGTTTCCATGGTCACCCAGGTTCCGAGCGAGTGGGCGACGATGTCGATGCGCCGCGCGCCGGACTGCTGCAGCATGCGCAATGTCACCTCCAGCTGATCGCGGGCGGCGCTGGCGCTTTCCTTGTCATAGACATAGTCGGTGGTTCTGGCGCCGGATGCCCAGGAAAACAGCACCGGCGTGCCGGGATAGCCGGAATCGTGGACGATCTGGGTCAGGCGGTAGACCGCGTCGTCGAAGCCGGTGTTGTAGCCATGCACGAAGACCATGACGCGGCCGCCGCGCGCGGCAATGTCGGCATTGAGCGCACTGGAGAATTTCGGCTGCGCATCGTAGCCGACGACCTCGGAGGCCATGAAGTACTTCGCTGGGTCGTTGGACCTGCCGCGCGAGCGGCGCTCGATCTGGCCGGTCTGGTGGATGCCGGGAACGGTGACGGTGACGCGGGCGTAGTTCAGCGTCGCCGAGCGTTCGCCGTCGAAAACTTTGTTGGGATCGTCGGATTTCTTGCGTGTGGTGGCAATGAAGATCGAGTGATTGCCCGAGATTTCGGTCACCGGCGTGGACATGACGGCGCTGCCGAGCAGTTCCTCGGTTTTGCGGCCGCCGCAGCCGGCGATCAACAGGGCAAGTGCAAGAATGCAAATCGTCTTCAAACGCACGTCAAAAATTCCACTCCGGCCAAAAGGCCCATATACCCCCGCGGCACCTCCCGGACAGTGAGAGTGCGGCAGAAGTAAGTCGTGTCCAGCCGAAATGTGGTCAGCGTCGAGCCACGGTCATCGCACTGTTGCGCGAAAGCCAGAATGGCGGCAGGAACGCAGGGATGTTGGAGAAGGGCAATACCTCGGGCTTGAGCCTGATGCCCAGCACATCGCCCATGAAGGCGCGGCGCGCCTCGATGCGGCGCCATGCCTCGGGATAACGGGCCGCGATCTCCTCGCGCAACGCCTCATCGGCAAGCGCGATACCGTCTTCGATGTTGGTGGTGAAATAGCTGGTTCCGGTCGCCGGAATGATGTCGACCTGCAGCGCCATGCCGGACCGCAGCGCGATGTCCGAGCCGGAAAACACCGGCGAATGCATCCATTCGTCGATATGGACGAGATGGCCGGGGTTGAGCGAGACGCCGAAGAACGTGTCGCCTATGCGGTCGTGCACGGCTTTCCACAGCACGCCGCCGGCAACGCCGATGCCGATGGTCTCGTACCAGTCGACGACGGCGGCGAAATAGGGCGCGACCAGCTTGTCGACATAATCGTCTATCTCGCGCGGCAGTTCCGCGGCGCTCTCGACCAGGAAGCCAGCGCGGGCGTTGAGCGAGCCCTGGATGCCATAGGCCATGGTGACGGGATCGCCGCGCTTGATGATGTCGAGGCGCGGGCTAGGCAAGCCGTAGGGCGCACGCCTGCCGGCGGACAGCATCGGGTGGCAGCACAGGGGCAGGCCGTTGATCCCCATCAGCCGCGCGGCCTGCAATTCGCTCATGCCGGGCTCGATATTCCCAAGCACGTTGCGCAGGCCCTGCGAGGAAAAGGTCGCGGCGAATTCGAAGGACGCCAATTGGTCTGCCTCGTTGATGGCGCGTAGGCCGTCGGACGGGTTCATCAACAGGTTGGCGGCGTTGACCACCGCGCCTCTGTCGCCGGCCAGTGTGCGCAGCGTATCGGCGATGAAGGACGGCAGGTCGAGCGTCGTCTCGCCAAAGCCGCCATCGCCGGGCCCGAACGGCTTCCAGCCGATGGCGCCGATCTTCTGGCCGGCTTTCAGGCCGCAGGCGGCAAGTGTGTCGGCAAGCGAGGCGGAGCGGTCGCGTGGCTGCGCCGGCAGCGAGAAGGTCTGGTAGAGGACGCGCTCGTAAGGCCCGTCGCAGATTTCGGCATAGCCCCAACCCTCATTGCCGACGAGAAGTTTTGGCTGGCTGCCGGGAACGATGACCAGCAGCGTCTCCTCGAAACGCGGATCGTAACCACTGAGATAGGCGACATTGGCCGCGTGCTCGCGGTCGCCATAGACGGCAAAGGCGTCGAGCCCGGCCTCGGCGCCGCGCGCCAGCAGAGCCTCGATGCGCGCTTCGTAGGTCCGCCGCTGAACTAGCGGCATCACTGTTGGTTCGCCGAATTCAGGAAGGTCTACGGTCTTCAGGGCGACAGCCGAAACAGGCATGAAGATGGCTCCAATGGATTTCCTGCTGGCGCGTCAAAGCGGCCGCGCCGCATCGGTGGCTGCAAACGGCGAATTGTGCAATAGGCTTCGCCTTCGAACCATTCGATCCAGAGGTGACGGCGCCATGAACAGTTTCTCCTCCCGTGTCGCCACCGCCGCAGCCGCGATCCGCGAGATCTTTCCCGAAACGCCGCTGCAGGAAAACAACTATCTGTCGAAGAAGACGGGGGCTCGGGTGCTGTTGAAGCGCGAGGATCTTTCGCCGGTGCGCTCCTACAAGATCCGCGGCGCCTTCAACTTTTTCCGCAAGGCGCTTGCCGCCGGCAACGAGGCCGAGCTGTTCGTCTGCGCCTCGGCCGGCAACCATGCGCAGGGCTTTGCCTTCGTCTGCCGCCATTTCGGCAAGAAGGGCGTGGTCTTCATGCCGGTGACGACGCCGCAGCAAAAGATCGACAAGACGCGGCTGTTCGGCGGCGATTTCGTCGAGATCAGGCTGGTCGGCGACTTCTTCGACGACTGCTACCGCGCCGCCTTCGAATTCACCGAAAGTTCCGGCGCGCATATGGTGCCGCCCTTCGACCACAAGGATATTATCGAGGGGCAGGCGACGGTCGCCTATGAGATCGCCGACCAGATGCCAGGCGCGCGCATGCCCGACATCATCATGCTGCCGGTCGGCGGCGGTGGCCTGGCCGCGGGGGTGACGCACTATTTCGCCGATCAGCAACGTGACGCGCGCTACGTCTTTTGCGAACCGGCCGGTGCGCCGAGCCTGCATCAGAGCCTCGCCAGCGGCAAGCGCGTCCGGCTCGCCAATGTCGACAATTTCGTCGACGGCGCGGCGGTGGCCGAGATCGGCCGCGAGCCGTTGCGCCACCTCAAGGAGTTCGCCGCTCAGGCGGTGCGGCTGATCCCTGAGAACCGGCTCTGCGCCACCATGATCGAGATGCTCAACATCGAAGGTGTGGTGCTGGAGCCGGCCGGTGCCTTGGCGATCGACGCGTTGAAGGATTTTTCGCGCAAGGAAATCCGCGGCAAGACCATCGTCGCGGTGGTGTCGGGCGGCAATTTCGATTTCGAGCGGCTGCCCGACGTGAAGGAGCGGGCGCTGCGCTTCGAGGGGCTGAAGAAATATTTTATCATCCGCTTTCCGCAGCGGCCGGGCGCGCTGCGCGACTTCCTCGAACTGCTCGGTCCCGACGACGACATCGCGCGCTTCGAATATCTGAAGAAATCGGCGCGCAATTTCGGCTCTGTGCTTATTGGCATCGAAACCAAAGACCGGCGAAACTTCGATTTGCTGAGGGCGAATTTCGAGGCCGAGGGCGTGCACTATCAGGACATCACCGACAACGAGACCCTGGCCGGGTTCATCATATGAGCGGCACTGTCTTCGTCGCACTGTTTTCCGGCATCAATGTCGGCGGCAACCGCATCGTCCAGATGGCGGAGTTGCGGGCGTTATTCGAGGCGCTAGGCTTCACCGATGTCGCCAGTTATGTGCAGAGCGGCAATGTCGTGTTCCGGACCAAGAAGGGCGACACCGCCACGCTGGCGAAACAGATCGAAACGGCGTTCGAGAAAAAATGGGGCTTTCACTCGCGCATACTGGTGCGCGATCTCGGCTGGCTCGAACGGCTGGTGAACGAAAACCCATATCCGGAGGTCGCCGGCGATTCGACCAAGCTCCATGCCTACACGCTGGAGCGCCAGCCGACGGCGGACGAGATCGCCAGGCTTGCCGAAAAATGCACCGGCCCGGAAAGCTTCGAGGTCAAGGGCGACGTGCTCTACCTCAATGCGCCGGACGGGCTCGGCAAATCGATGTTCGGCAATCTCATCCCGCGCACGTTGAAAGTGCCCGGCACCGCGCGCAACTGGCGCTCGGTGCTTGCGCTGCTGGAGATGGCGCGTTCGCTTTGAATCGCTTAGATCTGCATTGCGGTCGCGATGCTAATTAAGTCTCGGCTAAACAGTTGTTTTTCTGCAACAATTTTCGATTATCCAGCCTGGGCAGCTTAATGACTACTGCATGTCTGTGCTATGCTCCTTCCGACGCATTGGGGAGTTTCATGAAACGTCTGCTTCTCGCATCTACTTTCCTGATTTCGGCTTGCGGCGCGGCGTTCGCCGCCGACGTGATTGAGACCGTACCGGCAGGGTTTGTCTGGTCGGGTGGCTATGTCGGCATCAACGCCGGCTATGGCTGGGGACGCGGTGACGCGGTCGACCAGACGGATTCCTTCTTCGATGAGGAGCTTGGTCAGACCCATGACGTCGATACCGACGGCTTCCTCGGCGGCGTTCAGGCCGGTTACAACTGGCAGTCCGGAGCATTTGTCTATGGCGTCGAAGCCGATCTGGGCTATCTCGGCCTCGACGGCGACAGGACTATCGTCGAAGAGCCGGACAATTTCGGATCGGCGAAACTGGGCGTCTATGGCGATCTGACGGCACGTCTGGGCTACGCCACCGACAGGCTGCTGATCTACGCCAAGGGCGGCGCGGCGGCGACTCACTACAAATTGAGTTATGGCGATACTTTCGATTTTGACGGGGTGCCCGACCCGGACAGCAGCGCATCGAGGAGCGGAGGCCGCTTCGGCTATACGATCGGTGGCGGTGTCGAATGGGCCTTCGCCGACAAATGGACCACGAAGCTGGAATACCAGTACTTCGACTTCGGCAAGGTCCGTTTGACAGATATCGAGGGCAACGACGCAAGGGTGAAGATCGACGCCCATACGATCAAGATCGGCCTGAACTACAAGTTCTGATCGATCCGTCGTTCCGACAATTCAGATGGCGTCGCAACCAAGTGACGCCATAACGTTGTCCGGGGCTGGCAGCTTCCGGCGTTCGGCGTTGCGGCTGACAGCAGATCAGGTCGCCGGAGCCTGCTTCCACTCGAAAGTCAGCTCCTCACGGAAGGCGAAGCGCTTGATGTGATCGGCAACGACGCTCTCCATGCGCTCCAGCGATCCACTTTCATCTGTCGACACCGTGATATGCAGCGCTGCCGCATCGGCATCGAGAACCGTGCGGCCGAGCGACAGATCGATGGTGCCGTGGTTTGGATCGAACTCGACGGGAAATTTGTGCGCCCAGTGCTTGCACAGCTGCTGCAAATAGCGGCTGGCATATGCGGTGGTGACATCGGCACGGCTGGTCGGCATAAATGAATTCTCCTGGATGAGGCACTGGCTTTGTTTGGCTGGCGCGACAGGCAGGTAAATAGGTGCCGTTGCTCGAAATGGCAAAGGCGGCCGGCTTGTCGGCGCGGCCGCCTCGCTCAAGATGGCGTGATCGCTACCAGGTGCCGGTGTTCGGCATCGATGCCCACGGCTCGGCCTTGGGCTTGGCCGGGCCCTTCTGCAGCAGTTCGAAGGAGATGCCGTCCGGCGACTTGACGAAGGCCATGTTGCCGTCGCGCGGCGGCCGGTTGATGATGACGCCATTGTCCATCAGATGCTGGCAGGTGGCGTAGATGTCGTCGACCTCATAGGCGAGATGGCCGAAATTGCGGCCGCCCTTGTACTCCTCCGGATCCCAATTGTAGGTCAGTTCGATCAGCGGCGCCTTCTCAGTGATGCCGCTTTCTACATCCTCGGAGGCGGCGAGGAAGATCAGCGTGAAGCGGCCCTGCTCGTTTTCGTAACGGCGCACTTCCTTAAGGCCGAGCTTGTTGCAGTAGAAATCAAGCGAGACATCGACGTCGGCGACACGGACCATTGTGTGGAGGTAGCGCATGGGATTTCCTCGGGGATGTTTGGGTTGCGAGGCAACATAAGGTCCACCCCGCCGAAGGGCAACGAGCATCGGACTGGAAAAGTGGTCACCGGTTTTGGAAAAATCAGATTGCTCTGACAAAAGCGTCGAACACAAGTGGTTGCCGATTTCGGCAAAATCCCTTGCAAATTGCCGACCGGTTGACCGCCTTGATGGATCGTCATTGCTGCCGGCAGCGACGCCGGCAAACAACAAGTCAGCTATTCCTGTATTCAACCGTGAAAAAAGGCACGGCAGGTCTTGCACACCCCGGAAGCGGCGGTGTTAATCTAATGTCAAGAATCACTTGCGGTTTTCTTGAAAAAAAGGGGGCGTTCTTATGGGGGATAAGGCCTCTTTCACGAGGCGGGATGAGAACCTTGACGGCGCCCTGAAGCGCGACAGTGGCGGCGATAGCGCCGACCTTGTCGAAATCGCCGGCGCCATCAAATGGTTCGACGTGGCCAAGGGCTACGGTTTCATACTACCCGATGACGGTTCTTCGGGCGACATCCTCCTCCATGTCACCTGCCTTCGAAAGGACGGTTTTCAGACGGCATTGGAGGGCGCGCGTGTCGTGTGCGTTGTCAAGCACGGCGACCGTGGTTTGCAGGCGTTCCGGGTGCTGTCCATGGACACCACTACGGCGATCCATCCGGCCGAGATGCAGGAACAGCGCACCCATGTGGCGGTGACGCCGGAAAGCGGGCTCGAGCGGGCGCTGGTTAAGTGGTTCAACCGCACCAAGGGCTTCGGCTTTCTGACGCGCGGGGAGGGCACCGAGGATATCTTCGTCCATATGGAGACGCTGCGCCGCTATGGCATCACCGAGCTCAGGCCCGGACAGGTCGTGCTGGTGCGTTTCGGACGCGGTGACAAGGGCCTCATGGCTGCCGAGATTCACCCCGATATGGGCACCTTGCCGGTCGCGCATTAGGACGCGAGCCTTCCTGAGGAAGTCAGGACGGCTCTTTTTCTTGGTTTCACCACGATCTTATCCGAATACCTGAGACCACTTTTAGGGATCATGGTCTTTGGTCGAGGATTTCCAATGGCGTACAGGAACTGGCTGACAGCGGGCGCGCTCTGCGTCATCGTTGCGGTAGCCGCAGGCGCTTACTTCTATTCCGGGCAGCCGACCGCATCCCAGCAGACGATCGCCGGCGGTCAGGCGATGATCCTTCCCGTCGATCCGACACCCTTGGTCGTGGCGACGAAAGGCGGCGATAAATCCTTTTCGATCGAAGTCGCCGACACCGACTCGGAACGGGAGGCCGGCCTGATGTATCGCCAGGATATGGCCGACAATCATGGCATGCTGTTCGTCTTCGAGATGCAGAAGCAGGTCGGCTTCTGGATGCACAACACGCCGATGCCGCTCGACCTGATCTTTGTTGGACAGGACGGCAAGGTCCGGGCCGTCAAGCACGGCACTCCATTGTCCGATGCAGTCATCTCGCCGGGTGTGCCAGTGCGCTTCGTGCTGGAGCTCAAGGCCGGCACCGCCGCCAAAAACGGCGTCGACTATGGCGATCTGCTGCGCCATCCGGCCGTCGGCACGGTGTCCGGCCCCGGCATGCCGCCATCGGACAAGGGCAACGCGCCCACGCCCGGCGCCGGCTGAGCCGCTCCCGATGCAATTCTTCTCCCATGACGGGTTCGACTTCGCCTTCCTCGACCGCGAGCCGGCGTCGGGGGCGGGCGATCCGGTGCTGATGATCCACGGCTTTGCCTCCAGCCACTATGTCAACTGGGTATCGCCCGGCTGGTTCAAGACGCTGAACGATGCCGGCTATCGCGCCATCGCCTTCGACAATCGCGGCCACGGCTCGTCGTCGAAAAGCTATGACGAGGCCGACTACACCCCGGCCAAGATGGCCTCGGACGCGGCAGCGCTGCTCGACCATCTCGGCATCGGGCGCGCGCATGTCATGGGCTATTCGATGGGCGCGCGCATTTCGGCGTTCCTGGCGCTGTCGGATCCGGACAAGGTGGCGACGCTGGTCTTCGGCGGGCTCGGCATCGGCATGATCGACGGGGTCGGCGACTGGGATCCGATCGCCGAGGCGCTGCTGGCCGACGATCCGGCCGCCACCAGCCATCCGCGCGGCCGCTCGTTTCGCGCCTTTGCGGATCAGACGCGCAGCGACCGCCGGGCATTGGCGGCCTGCATCGCCACGTCGCGCGAACTGCTCAGCGAGGACGATATGGCGCGCATCGCCCAACCGACGCTGATTGCCGTCGGCACGACAGACGATATTGGCGGCTCGCCCGACGAACTGGCGGCGCTGATGCCGAACGCCAGAGCATTTCACATCGACGGCCGCGACCATATGCTGGCTGTGGGCGACAAGACCTTCAAGCAGCGGGTTTTGGAGTTTTATGCCGAAAATCCGCTTTAACCGGTAAGCGATTTTCGGGCGATATGGATTGGGCGGCCGGCGAGGGGTGGCAAACAATGGCACAATGGGGAAGAAGCGCCGACGCTCTGCCGGGCCCCGTCGTGACAAGCAAGTTCGGCAAGCGTTCCGTCATCCTGGCGCTGCTCGCCTTCGGTGCCGGTGTGATAGCGCTGACCACAATGGTGGCGCTGCCGGCCCACGCATCCGAGCGTGCCCAGAACATCGCCACGGGTTTCTTCATGGCGGTTTTCCTGCTGGCAGGGCCGTTGGCGCATATTGCCGGATTGATTTTCGGGCTGATGGCGCTGGTGCGTTCGAACGATAGCCGCGTGCTTGGGGTCGTCGGCATCCTGCTCAACGGCGGCTCCCTGGCGGTTGGCTTCCTGCTGCTTGTGGCAATGGCATCGACGATAGGCGCTTTCACCTGATCGGGGACGAGTAATGGCCGGATGGGGAAGAAGCACGATAGCAATGCCCGGCGTGGTGGGGCGGAGCAGCTTGGGCAAACGCTCGGTGATCCTGGCCCTGCTGGCGTTCGCAATGGATTTTGCGGCGGTGGTCACGCTGGCGTTGATGCCAGGCGAGGCGTCGCTGGCCGCTCAAAACGTCCTCGGCGGGGTTTTTCTGGTGGTGTTTCTCGTTGCGGCGCCGCTGGCGCACATCACCGGCGTGGTTTTTGGCTTGATGGCACTGGGACGTTCAAACGACAATCATGTCCTCGGCATCGTCGGTATCCTCCTCAACGGGCTGTCGTTGGTGATCGGCCTGTTCTTTGTTTGGGCGGCGACCAAGTCCGTTGGCGCCTTCAGGTGATCGATCTTCGTCTGGCTTGCAGCCGGAGGCGGTGCCGCTCTGGTTGACCTTCTCGTCACCTATATGGACATGCGCCCGCGCGATTTGGCGCCTGCACGCGTCAGCCCTGCAGCAGCGACCACGGTGGCGCTGGAAAGGCTGGACAGCGCCGCTTACATCGACCTCTACCGCGCTGTCGGCGAGCCGGTGCAGTGGGACCAGCGGCTGCGCATGCCGGCGGAAGACCTCGAGCGCCTGCTGGCGCTGCCCTCGACACATATCCATGTGCTGCGCGTCGAGGGCGAGGCCGCTGGCCTGTGCGAATTCAACGGCGTCGGCCAGCCTGAGGTCGAGCTGGTTCATTTCGGGCTGGTTCCCGCCTTCCAGGGTCGCAGGCTCGGCCCGTTCCTGCTCGACCAGGCGCTTCGCGCCATCTGGTCGCGGGCGCCGCAAAGGGTCTGGCTTCATACCGACACATACGACCATCCGGCCGCGCAATCGGTCTACAGGCGCGCCGGTTTCAAAGCCTATGCGCAGCGCATGGGGACATTTCCGGATTAGGATTTGAGCGTTTCTAGAGACCGCGCCAGGTTTTGCCTGGCCTGGGGCTCGAACCTGTGGCGGAATTCCTGCGTGTGAAAAATATGCTGGCGCGCGAGGAAAGTCTTGAGAATCGCGCCGCGGCCGGCGCGCCACATAGGCTCCTCGACCCAGCCATATTCGCGTCGGACCGCTTGTTCATAGGCGTCGAAAGCGTCGGCTGACGCACCCAGTATCGCCAGGTCCATGTCGAGGAAAAGCGCTGCGTCGCGGAGGGCGTTCTCATCGGCAAGGCCCCGTGGTTGAAGGCTGGGCAGTTCATGCGTGGCAGTGGCGACGATCATCGCCGCGATGCGGCCGAGGCGCTCCGGATCGGTGCGGGCGGCAAGTTTGTCCTGCGCAAGTGCTGCACTCCTGGCCTCGTTGTCCTTGGCGCGGCTGTCATATATGGCGTCATGGAACCAGATTGCGGCTTCGACGGCGCCGGAATCATGCAGCGATGCTCGATATTCGTCCGCCAGCGCCAGCAACGCCTCGATATGGGCGAGGTTGTGATAGTGGCGATCCGGAGCTTGATAGAGCGCGGAGAGCGCGCGTTTCAGCGGAGCGTCGATCAAGGGTTCGTTTTCCATGGCGGCTTGAATTTCCGTGAACCAAATCCATTTCACCGAGCACTAAGGAAAATTGAGTTCAATCGTGCTATGATCTGGCTTATATGTGCCGCCGGAGAATAGGCAAGCGGCCAGGACGCAGGACAAGACGTCGATGAACAGCATCAGCATTTCCCGCCCCACAATGGTCCAGCCGGTCGATCCGATCTGGCGTTCGGTCCGCGACGAGGCGATGGAAGCGGTCAACCGCGACCCGCTTCTGGCGGCGTTCCTCTATTCGACCATCCTCAACCAGGAGAGCCTGGAGGAAGCTGTCATCCATCGGCTCGCCGAGCGGCTCGCGCATCAGGACATCGGCTCCGACCTCATCCGCCAGACGTTCAAGTCGATGCTGGCCGACGACAAGGAATGGTCGTCGATCGTGCGTGTCGACATCCAGGCCTATTACGACCGCGATCCGGCCTGCGACCGCTTCATCATGCCGGTGCTCTATTTCAAGGGTTTCCATGCGATCCAGACGCACAGGCTGGCACATTGGCTGTGGAATCAGGGCCGCAAGGATTTCGCGCTCTATCTGCAGAGCCGCTCGTCCTCGGTGTTCCAGACCGACATCAACCCGGCCGCCCGCATCGGCAAGGGCATCTTCATCGACCACGCCACCGGCCTCGTCGTGGGCGAGACGGCGGTGATCGAGGACGATGTGTCGATCCTGCACGGCGTGACGCTGGGCGGCACGGGCAAGGCCGGCGGCGACCGCCACCCCAAGATCCGTTACGGCGTACTGATCGGCGCCGGCGCCAAGATTCTCGGCAATATCGAGATCGGCCATTGCTCGAAGATCGCGGCAGGCTCGGTCGTGCTGTCGCCGGTGCCGCACAACAAGACGGTTGCCGGCGTACCGGCCCGCGTCGTCGGCGAGACCGGCTGCGACCAGCCTTCGCGGCAGATGGACCAGCTTTTGCCGTCGCAGTCGATGGACCAGGTCGTCAGCTTCGACATCTGATTTGCAACACCCGGCGTGCCGGACTGAGTCCGGTTGCCGGCGCCGTTGCCTCTGGAGCATGATGCCGAAAAGTGTGAAGCGGTTTTCGGACGACATCATGCTCTACCTCCTTGATTTAGAGGCGGATTTGGATTCGACCTGAAATCATCCGGCTCCAGGGTTCGCGTTCTATCCAGCCGGCTTGCCTTTACATCGCCATTGTCGACGTGCCAGAAGCGCGTTCCAACGAGCAAGCCCGACGATCGGAGAAGACTTTTGAAGCCGGACGAAATCAGAAAGCTGGACGCCTATTTCAAGCGCGTCTTCCAGAATCCCAAACTCGAGGTGAAGGCGCGGCCGCGCAAGGAAGATTCGGCCGAGGTCTATGTCGGCGACGAGTTCCTCGGCATCGTCTTCAAGGACGAGGACGACGGCGACTATAATTTCTCGATGGCGATCCTCGACATCGATCTGGCCTGAGCCCAGACGGCTACGGACTTCGGCGATTGGCGGCAGCCAGCTGCGCCATCGTCATCCCGGGGAGAAGCAGCCGCAGAGCGGCGTCGCTGAGACGCTGGGATACATTCCGGCCCTCGGCTCAGGAATGTGGCGGTCCAGAACTGCCTCTGCTGCTTCCCAACAGTAATTCTGCACCGCTTCGCTGCCTTAAGCGCATGGAACGGATCCTCGGGTCCGCGCGGCTTCGCGCCCATGTATGACAAAAGCAGAGGGCCGCTACCGTGCGGTCTTTAAGACGCGCGTGGCCTCGGCGACGATAGCGGCGTCAAGCGCCGGCCAGTTGCCCAGCAACTCCCGGGGAAAGCGGTAGGTCAGGCTGAGGCTGTCGTCGACCTGGATGTCGCGCTCGCAGGGCGCCAGCGATTCCTCAGCGCTCGGTCCGCTCAGGCAGCGGACGACGAACGGGTCCTTGCCGGCCCGGTCGGCGACCGCAAGCACCTCGTTGAGATAGCCTGATTTTTCCGTAAAACCGTAAATCGTCGTGCCGCCGGGGCCGGGCGCGCCGGGCTGGCTGATGAGCGCGCTATAGATCGGCGCGAAACGGCCGCTCATGTCGCGCGACATCATCTGCGGTTCAAACGACAGGAAGATGATGTTTTTGGCGGCCCCCGTGTGGTTGAAATCGTCGCGGGCGGCTTCGCTGTAGCCGTCCATCTGGGGATAGCGCAGATAGAGGTCGAGGCGCGAAGCGATGCCGTCGCGCCGCGCCTGCAGGAAGCGGATGGCGTTGGCCGGCACGGCAATGACATTGTTGCCGATCACTACCCTGTGGACCGTGGTGTCGTCGGTGTAGCCGGCCATGGCGATCGAGCGGCCGAACCATTTTCCGCCAAGGCTGATCGCCAGCGACAGCAGCGCCAATGCGGCAAAAGCATAGAACACCCGCTTCATCAGCACGGAATCGACGACGTTGAACTCTTCTGCGGTCGCTGCCTGCTTCATCGCAATCCCCATAGTCGCCGCCCTCTGTCCCTGGGCGGCACACATGCCGCGGCATGGCTCTTGCTGCGCTGGACGCGACTGTGCGATTTCATGGTAAACGGAAGGTAAAGATGAGCCTGCTACTGCCCGTTCTCTTCGCTTTCGCCGTCGGGCTCACCGCCTGCGGGCTTACCGGGTCCGTGATGGAACTGGCGGCGGGCCGCCGGCTTGCCTTTGCCGAGCCTTATGTGTCGCCGGCGTACATCCTGCGCTCGCTGGCCGCGACCGCTTGCGCCGGGCCGTTCATGCTCGCCAACGATGCGCTCGATGCGCGGCGCGAGGGCCGCATTTCGACGCTGATGCTGGTGTCCTGCGGCTGCACGGTGATCGCCTGGGCGCTGGCGCTGGGCATCGTGCTGATCGCCATTGCCTCCTGGGGCATTGGCTCTCCTGGTGCGCTTCAGCTTTTGGTGGAATCGCTGGCGCGGTATTTGCCTTGAGGCAATTGCTGGGGAAACCGCTACGCGGTTTTCCCAGGATTGTTCTAGGGTTTGTCCCGGCCTGCGACGAATCGGAGACTGGAAATGCCGACCTATGCAATCGACGGAAAATCGCCCCGTTTCGAGGATGCCGACAGCAACTGGATCGCGCCCGATGCGACCTTGATCGGCGACATCAGCGTCGGTCGCAATGCCGGCTTCTGGTTTGGCGCAGTCATCCGCGGTGACAATGAGCCGATCGTCGTCGGTGCCGACAGCAATGTCCAGGAGCATACGGTGATGCACACCGATCCCGGCTTTCCGCTGACGATAGGGCAAGGCTGCACCATCGGCCACCGCGCCTTGCTGCATGGCTGCACGATCGGCGACAACAGCCTGATCGGCATGGGCACCATCGTGCTCAACGGCGCCAGGATCGGCAGGAATTGCCTGGTCGGCGCCGGCGCACTGGTCACCGAAGGCAAGGAGTTCCCCGACAATTGCCTGATCGTCGGCTCGCCCGCGCGGGTGATCAGGACGCTGGACGATGCCGCGGTCGCCAGGCTGCGCGCCTCGGCCGCGCACTATGTCGCCAACGGCAAGCGCTTCAAGGCCGGGCTGAAGAAGGCCTGAACTCTATTCCTGTTTGACGATGATCTTTCCCGAACGGCGGGTCAGCGCAGCAAAAATCGTTTCTCGCTTTCGCTGACGCGGTCCTTCGGTTCGGGATCATGGTCTGAAATGGTGGAGCCGGCCCGGGGACGGGGCCGGCTCCTTAAAACCCGGTCGTTGGGGACGGGGAGGGTGGGGACTCGACCGGGCTTTCTCGTTAGGCACGTCGCATTATTCGATGTGCTTGACCTCTGTAATGGCGTCCTAGCGGACGCTGGCGACCGCGTCGGCGCGGCCGTCGTTGATCGTCACCCACACGCCGGAATTCTGGTCGGACTGGCGCTTCAGGTAGGTGTAGTCGGTGTCGGTCCAGGACAGCACCTTGGACTCCAGATTATCGAGGATGAACTCGCCGAGGCTGGTGCGCACGGTCAGCACCGCATGGCCGTCGCCATTTTGTTGGCGCGCCACGGTCATCAAGAGATTGCCGGCGGGAACGCCAAGCGCCATCAATTCGCGGCGCTTCTCCAGCGCATAATCCTCGCAGTCGCCGAAGCCGCTGTCGGGATAGGACCAGACCTCTTCCTTGCCCCACATTTCCATGTCGGTGCGCGGCACGATCCGGGTGTTGACAGAATTGTTGACGTCGACGATCGCCGCCCACAGCTTGCGGGTCAGTTCGACCGGTGTCTGCTTCGGCGTGCGCTGAGCGCATTCCTGCGGCAGCTTCTGGCAGAATTCGTAGTGACCGACCGGCTGTGTCGTGCGGCCGCCAGTGTGCATGTAGGCCGGTCCTGCTGCTTGCGCCGTTCCCCAAGCGGGAAGCTGCATCGCCATTGCCATGAGCAACAGCTTGCCCCACGTCTTTGCCATTCGTCAGTCTCCCCGTTTGAGGAGACAATGACAGCGTTGGATTTATTTGACGCAAAAACCCGAAGTAGACATTGAGTAAAACCCCAATAGAATAAGCGTAAAATTTGATCTATTTTAATATAAAATCGTTCAGGGTCTCGGCGTAAAACCGCGGTGTCGGAGGCGCGGATTCCGGGTGGAGCCGTGGATTTGCGAGTGCCGCTACAAGCTGCAGAGGCAGGCGGAACGCCGGCAACAAAAACCGGCCGCGCAGGGCGGGTTCGTCTTTGCTGCCTGTTGCCGATCGTTCAGGCGCGCGGAGCGTTGAACTCGGAATCGAGCGTTTCCGGGCGCTGGATGACGGCGAATTCGATGGCGACGCCATCCTCGAAATGACGCACCACCTGGCCACGCATGGTGCCCAGCATCACCTGGATGCCGAGCGCCGGCTTGACGTCGATCTCGACCGCCGCGCCCGACAGCGACAGGTCGATGATGCGGCACTGGTACTGCCGCCCATCGGTGAGCTGCAGCACGCTTGTCGGGTTGCGCGGCGCCACGCGTTCGTGGCGGCGGTCTTCCGGCAGGTCGAGTTCATGCTTGTTGGCGAGCCAGGTCAACTGCGCGGCCAGTTTGTCCTTCTTGCGATCCGAGGCAATGACGGTCATGGCAAAGCCGTCCTGCGAAGTGCGCGTCACCACGCCCTCGATGCGGCCGATATGATCGATATAGGCAATGATTTTTTCGCCCGGCATGCCGACGCGCTCGGTGCGCAACGCGACATTGCCCGGTGACATATCGACGACCTGGCAAGGGTGTTCGGTGCGGTCCTCCAGCATGAAGCGCCCGTAGATCTTGACCCGGACGCGCTGAAAGTTACGCCTTTCGGCGCGGGACGGTGCGTATTCGACCGCCGCTGACCTCATGACTGCCTACACCCCGTTGGCATTCCCGCGTCGTGCGTGGAATCTCGGCCAAAACTACAGCCAAGCAGGTTAACAAAGGAGAAAAGTGGGTCGCCGATAGTTAAGATTAGCGCCGGCTTGGAGACTATTGCTCGCGCCCGCCGTCGAACACGACGAGGTGGCGGATACGGCGCGACCGACCGAGCGCCGAGATGGTCTCCGCCGCTTCGAGTTCGGTGGGAGCCAGCGAAGGAACGGATATTTCCGGACGGTTTTTCAGGAACATCGGTTCCTTGTCGGGAGCGATGACGCGGATGGCGTCGATCAGCGCGTCGGTGATCGGGTCGGCGCCCAGCCAGAACGGCTTTTCCACGGCGCTGATGACGCCGAGGCAGCGCGGGTTCTCGACGCCGCCGTCGAGCGGCAGCGCAAGCAGTTCGAAGTGGTTGGACCGGCCGCTGCGGCTGAACCCCTCATAAGTGATCAGCACCACGGATTTCTGCTCGAAAACGCCGTGAATGAGGCGCGACACCAGCCGCTGGTCCTTCTCGCGCCATAGCGAGGGGAACGAAAAACCCTTGAGTTCGCGGCCGTAGCCGGCGCAAAGCCTGGTGCCGGCAAGCCGGAACACCGCTTCGCCGCGCGTATCCCTTTCCAGGATGAAGGTGTCGGCCAAAAGCGCCTTGATATCGGCCGGTTCGACTTCCGAACGCTTTGGGGCAGGACGTCCATGACGCAGGCGATTCCAATAATGGAACAGCGCGATTGATCCGTTCTGGTTCATGCTATGAAACTCCGCGCATTCTGCCGTCTGATGGTCCCATCGGTGAACAGAAAGGGCGCCCTCCGATGACCTACATGCGTTCCGGAGCAGGATGCGTGCCAGCGTCGTTAAGACTTGTTCACGGGTCGGGGACGTTAAGGTTAACAAACGGTTTACGTTGCGCGCACAGGCTCGCCATGGCACACCAAAACCACTCCAGAAGCGGTCGTTTCGCGACGACCAACAGCACTTCGGTCTAGTTTTAGGGGAGCAGGGGGCTCGACCAGCCGTTCAAGGGAAACCTTGGACGGCTTCTTTTTGATTCGCGGTTTGTGATTCGCGCTTTGTGATTCGTAGTTTGTGATTTGTCCGGGCATGGCCTAGATGCTCGCGACACGCAAATCCCTGGATCAGAGCATATGAGCGAACCGGCCGGCCCCCTGGAGACCGAACAGACCGCGGAGGCGCCGCCGCCGCGCCGCGAGCCGGTGTTCAACCTGCCACCGGTGGTGCTGGCGGTGATCGGCATCTGCGTCGCCGTCTTCCTGCTGCAGCAATATGTGCTGACCGAAGAGCAGCAGATAACATTGCTCACCGATGGCGCCTTCATTCCGGTCCTCTACACCGGCCAATACGGTTTCGACTGGTTCCTCTTCACCCGTCCTTTCACCTATGCCTTCATGCATGGCGGCGTTGCCCACATTGCCATCAACATGGTTGCGCTGGCCGCCTTCGGGTCGCCGCTGGCCAACCGTCTCGGCTGGTTCTGGTTCGCCTTGTTTTTCGCCGCCACCGGGCTGGCCGCGGTGGTGCTGTTCTGGGCGGTCCATCCATACGGCGAAGCGCCGCTGGTCGGCGCTTCCGGAGCGATATCGGGCATGATGGGTGCTGCGGCGCGTTTCGGGTTCCGTACCGACCGCTCCTCCGGCAGGGCGGCCTTTGCCGGTCCCATGCTGCCGATCGCAATGGTTTTGCGCATGCGCGGCGTCGTCAATTTTCTCGGCGCCTGGATGGTCATCAATCTCGCCACCGGCCTTTACGGTCTCGGGCTCGGAGAACCCGGCCAGATCGCCTGGGAAGCGCACATTGGCGGCCTCGTCGCAGGCTTCTTCGGGTTGCGCTGGTTCGACCGGCGTTGGCGGGCGCCTGAATGGGAGATCCCCGACGACCAGCGCACCCCCGACTAGCGCACTCTATTGGCGCACCCCACTGGCACACCCCACTGGCACACTTGAAAAGCAACCGATCACGGCGCACGATGTTCACTCTTATGTGAAGCCGGTCAGGGCGGGAGCTGGCTAGCCAAGCAGGAGGAGGAGGACGCCATGACGGTTAAGGCAATTCTCGAGAGAAAAGGCCATGACGTGTTCACGCTCGGGCCGAATGTAAAGCTCAGCGAAGCCATTCGAATCCTGGCCGACCACAAGATCGGTGCACTGGTCATCACCAATGGCGATCGCAAGATCGTCGGCATCCTTTCCGAGCGTGACATCGTGCGGGTCGTCGCCAGGGAAGGCGCTGCCGCACTTGATATAACGGTACGCTCGGCGATGACGCCGAAAGTGAAGATCTGCAACGAGAACCACACGGTAAACGAGGTGATGGAGATCATGACCAAAGGCCGTTTCCGCCATCTGCCGGTGGAAAAGGACGGGCTGCTCGACGGTATCGTGTCGATCGGCGACGTGGTCAAGCGCCGCATCGAGGATGTCGAGCGCGAGGCCGACGAGATCAGGGCCTATATCGCAACGGCCTGACCTGACGAAAGGACCGCCGACCGAATACCGGCCGGCGGCGTTCATTCATCGGTTGCCGAGCGGCCGAAAAGGGCTGAAAAGGCCAGCCCGCTGCTCTGCGCTGCTTTGGGCGCTTGTCTCGCGAAGCGGTTTGCACTAGCGAAGACCGATACCCAAATTCGCGAAAATCGCAGTTTTCGCGAGCCAAAAGCGCAGGCCACCATGTCCCTTATCGATACCCGCACGCCCGATGCCAAACGTTTTATTCCCGGCGCTACCGGCGATTGGGAGATCATCATCGGCCTCGAGGTTCATGCGCAGGTGACCTCGGAAGCAAAGCTGTTTTCCGGGGCGTCGACGACTTTCGGCGCGGCGCCCAACGCCAATGTCAGCCTCGTCGACGCGGCCATGCCCGGCATGCTGCCGGTCATCAATGAGGAATGCGTCAAGCAGGCGATCCGCACCGGCCTCGGATTGAAGGCGCAGATCAACCACAAGTCGGTGTTCGACCGGAAAAACTATTTCTATCCCGACCTGCCGCAGGGCTACCAGATATCGCAGTTCAAGCAGCCGATCGTTGGCGAAGGCACGATCGTCATTTCGGTCGGTCCCGACCGGCAGGGCGAGTTCGAGGACATCGAGATCGGCATCGAGCGCCTGCACCTGGAGCAGGACGCCGGCAAGTCGATGCACGACCAGCATCCGACCATGTCCTATGTCGATCTCAACCGCTCCGGCGTGGCGCTGATGGAGATTGTCTCCAAGCCGGACATGCGCTCCGCCGACGAGGCCAAGGCGTATGTCACCAAGCTGCGCACCATCGTGCGCTATCTCGGCACTTGCGACGGCAACATGGACGAAGGCTCGATGCGCGCCGACGTCAACGTCTCCGTTCGCAAGCCCGGCGGCGAATTCGGTACGCGCTGTGAGATCAAGAACGTCAATTCGATCCGCTTCATCGGCCAGGCCATCGAGTTCGAGGCGCGCCGCCAGATCGCCATCCTCGAGGATGGCGGCAAGATCGATCAGGAAACCAGGCTGTTCGACGCCGTCAAAGGCGAGACGCGCTCGATGCGCAGCAAGGAAGAGGCGCATGACTACCGCTACTTCCCCGATCCCGACCTTTTGCCGCTGGAATTCGATCAGGCCTATGTCGACGCGCTGGCCAAGGAGTTGCCGGAACTGCCCGACGACAAGAAGGCGCGCCTGATCTCTTCACTTGGCCTGTCGACCTACGACGCCTCGATCCTGGTGTCGGAAAAGCCGATCGCCGACTATTTCGAGCAGGTGGCCTCGGGCCGCGACGGCAAGCTTGCCGCCAACTGGGTCATCAATGACCTGCTCGGCCAGCTTAACAAGGCCGGCAAGGACATTGAAAATGCTCCTATAACACCGGAGCAGCTCGGTGCCGTGATCGACCTGATCAAGGAAGGCACCATCTCCGGCAAGATCGCCAAGGATCTGTTCGAGATTGTTTGGAACGAGGGCGGCGATCCGCGCCAGCTGGTGGAAAGCCGCGGCATGAAGCAGGTCACCGACACCGGCGCCATCGAGAAGGCGGTCGACGAAGTCATCGCCGCCAACCCCGACAAGGTCGAGCAGGCTCGCGCCAAGCCGACCATGGCCGGCTGGTTCGTCGGCCAGGTGATGAAGGCCACCGGCGGCAAGGCCAACCCGCAAGCGGTTAACGATCTGGTCAAGGCCAAGCTCGGTATCGAATAGAACAATGTTCGTCCGCACCGCCAGCGAACGTGACCTTGCCGCCGTCCGCGCGCTGCTGGTCGAAACCTGGCACGCAACCTACGACGCGATCTATGGCGCCCAGCGGGTGACCGAAATTACCGACGACTGGCATTCGATCGCCTCGCTCAAGGCGCGGCTGACAAGGCCGAACTCGGAATTCCTGGTCGCCGATGACGGCAAGCGTGTCGGCGGCATGGCTTTTGCCGCCGCAACGACGGATGCGAAGATCGTGCTGCTGAACCAGCTCTATGTACTGCCGGCCTGCCAGCGGCAAGGCATCGGCCAGGCCTTGCTGGACGAGGTCGAAGCCAGCTTTCCCGAGGCGAACAGGTTGCGCGTCGAGGTGGAAGAGGCCAACGTGCCGGCAATCGCCTTCTACCGTTCGAAGGGATTTTTGCCGGTCGGCAGCACAGCCGATTGCGGCGGCGGTTCGGGGTTGCCGGCGCTGATCTTCGAGAAGCCGCTGGGATAGGCGTCCGACGAAACGTTCAGTGCTGTCCCTTCAGGACGACCAGATAGCCGCGTTCCACCGGCTGCCGGAAGGCGATCTGTTCGGATGTGCCCGGATCTTTCGATTGCTTTTCGATGACGTAGCCGCCGGGATGAGACTTGAGCCATTCCTCAGGCTTGTCGGCGTTCTCGAATGGCTTCTCTATTCGCCCAAGGAAACCGACCTCGCCCTGATAGTCGTAAGCGACGGCCCAGTCCGCGTCCTTTCGTTCGTCGATGAAGCTCGCCAGCGGCGTGAGATCGTAGCGTTTGAACACGGTTGCCGAGGCGGCGGCGTGGCCGATGGCGAAAAGGGCAAGCATGACAAAGGCCGTAGCCCTCAGCCTGGCGACTGAAATCTCGGCCATGAAGTAGCCCAGCAGAATGGTCGCGAATGGTAGTGCCGGCACGACATAGTGCGGCTGCTTGCCGGATATGGCGCTGAAGACCAGCAGCACCGCAATGAACGAGAACGACAGCAGGCGCAGGGCACGCAGATCCGGGGATTTCGTGCCGATCAGGCTGCGTATCCGGGCAGCCGGCTTCAGCCGCCACACCGGGGGGATAAAGGCCCAGGGCACGAACATGAGCGGCAATAGCATCAGGTAAAAGTAAAACGGCCGGCCATGCGAATTGTGCAGGCTTCCGATAACCCGACCTGCCGACTGGTTCCACACGAGATCGTAGACGAAACTGCCCTTGGTCAGGATGGTCGCGGGCGCCAGCCATATGGCGACCGGGACAAGGGCGGCGAGAATTGCCAGGCCGGCTCCGGCAAAGAACTGCAAAGGGGCAAGGCCGGCTCGCCGGTCACGCCAGAGAGGATAGAGCAGGACGGGCGCGCCGATGTGAATGAGCACGACCGGGCCTTTGGCCAGCACGCCGAGCCCGATGAACAGACCCGCCAGCACCGCCTGCCACCGGTTGCCGGTCCTGGCGAAGGCCAGCAACGACAGCAGTGCGGCGACCACACAAGCCGTCAAAAGCATGTCGAACAGGATCAGGGTCGAATAGATGACAAAGACGGTGCTGCCGGCCACCAGCCAGGGGATGCGACTGGCGATGTCCGGGCGCTCGGGAAACAGGGTTTTGGCCAGAAGTGTCGTCAGCCAGATGACCAGCGACGAGGCGGCGAAGATGACGAGCATCGCCGCCGCGCGGCTCACACCGAAGATGTTCCAGACGAGATCGATGAGCCAGAACAACAGCGGCGGCTTCTGCAGATAGGGCGCAAAGTTCATCGTCGGTACGAAGACATGTCCACCGAGATACATCTCCCAGGCGACGCTGAGATAACGCGTCTCATCGACCGGCAGTAGCGGACGGAAAGCGAGCGCGATGCAAAGCAGGGCCAGCAGGAAGAGGTAAGGCAGCAGCCGTTCAATTCGTGTCGGTATCAAGTTCGGGGACCGCCCAGGAAATGGTTTCCACGTCCGGTCGTGCACGATGCACCGTCTCCGGACCGAAGCAGAACCGCACCATGATTTGGGCCGAATTGCAACGATGCCGGCTTGGTATTGTGGATTACGCCTGCGTACCGGCAAATAGTTGAAAAATTTGACGATTGGCTCCGAGTATGGCTTCAGGCCGAGCGCAGCGGCGGCGTCAATTCGCGCATCAGGAGTTCCAGCTCTCGCTGGTCGCCGGTGGCGGTCTTGTCGAAGATGGTTGCCAGCTGTGATTTGACGGTGCCGTCCGAGACGCCGCTGGCAGCCGCGATTTCACGCCGTGTCAGCCCGGCGGCGACATGGCCGGCGACACGCTTTTCCGCTGCGGTCAGTCCGAACAGCGCAGCGATCGCTTCCAGCGCCGGCACTGATGCGGCGCCGGCGGCGGCAATGAAAATGGCCGCGGCGGCGCGCGGCGATATGCGGGCCGAAATGTCGCGTCGCGCCAGAGGCATGACATGCGCCACCGCCGGAGACATGGCCTTCACCAGCGGAATGTTGATGCCGGACGGTCCGAGCGCGAATTCGTCGCGCGTGCCGAGCTGGACGGCGCGGCCGATGGCGGTGTTGGCGTTGGCATAAGCGAAGGACAGCTGGCCGCGCACCGAGGACACTGAGGCGGTTTCGGTGAGCAGGGCTTCGGCTGCCGGATTGGCGAAAATGATCTGCATGTCGTCGGAAACGATCAGCACTGGATGGTCGAGGCTCTCAAGGATCGAGCGAAAGATGTCGGCCTTGCGCCGCTCGGCCTCGAACAGGTCGCCGATGGTCACCGCACGCCGGACATGGGGGGCGAGCCTGGACATCAGGTCGATATCCCTGGCTGAAATCTGGGGCCTGTCCTTGTCGGTAACCACCATCAGCGTGCCGGTGCGCGCCGGCTGCTTCATCAGCGCCACCCAGAAGAAATCGTCGAGACGGTTGGGTTCCACCCACTCGCGCACGATGCGGCTTTCGAGCCAGTTCTGGCGGGCGTCAGGGCCTTGCAGGGCGTAGACGCTATCGACGGTGAACGGCATGTCGATTTCCATCTTCGGCACCGCCTTGAAGAAGGGCACCTCGCAGGCGTAGTCGCGCTGCAGCGGCGCAAGCAGGACCGGATCGCCGCAGGAAGTCGAAAACCGGGCCGAGTTTCTCGCCGTATCGACGACCGCCAGCATGGCAAGCCGGCCGAGCGCCAATTTGCAGATTGATTCAAGCGTCGATGGCCAACGGCCGACATCGGCAATCGAATCGTAAATCGCTTCGACGATCTGCGGCAGGGCGCGACCGAATATGTTGGCCTGGACAGACACGTAGAGCCTCGTAAGGATTGCAGCGTAGTGGCAGGTCACACATTGTCTCCGCCTGAGGTCGCACACAACATAGCCGGCTTGGTTACGTCTGTGAAACGTCTCACAGCGGCGTTCGGTGTATCGTGAGCGCTTACGGGCTGGCCAGAACGTACCTGATGAGCCGTTGTCTAAGAGCGCTCGGGCCGCTCTGCGATACAAATCAAAGTGAACGGAATTGGAATTTTTCAGGGAATAAATGAGTAAACTTCCACATTGTCGATCAACCTGGTTCTGCCAAGCCACGCCGCGGCAAGCAGGCGGCCATCGCCGTCACGCCGCCACGAGGTGAGCGTCAGGCTCTCGCGCGCGGCGACATAGTCGACGCTGTCGAAGCCTGCCTCGAGAAGCGCGGCAGTGGCTTTACCGGTCACGCCGTTTTCATCGGCACCGGCCGCGAGCGCTGCCGCCGTCTGGCGCAAGATGACATTGAGCTGTCGCGCGACGTCGAGCTCGGCGGCGTCGAGATAGGCGTTGCGCGACGACATTGCCAGGCCATGCGCATCGCGCACGGTTGGCGCGCCGACGATTTCCACCGGAA
Organism: Mesorhizobium sp. M0062; assembly: GCF_040323125.1. NCBI lineage: Bacteria > Pseudomonadati > Pseudomonadota > Alphaproteobacteria > Hyphomicrobiales > Phyllobacteriaceae > Mesorhizobium > Mesorhizobium sp. M0062. Next base: position 49,685 of record NZ_JAMYUO010000007.1, on the reverse strand, counting down.
GGTCAAGATCGCGGCAGAGCTTTCGGACGACGCAAAGCTGCTGGTAGTCTTTTTCGCCGAAGATGGCGTAGTCGGGCAGGGCTTGCAGAAAGAGCTTGGCCACGACCGTGGCGACGCCCTCGAAGAAGGTCGGCCTGAAATCCGATTCCAGGCCAGAAGACGGGCCGCCGACCGAAATCTTCGTCGCAAAGCCTGCCGGATACATTTCGGAAACCGTAGGCGTGAAGGCAAGCTGTGCGCCGGCCTCGGTCAGCCGGTCGAGATCGCGGGCCAGCTGCCGCGGATACTTGTCGAGATCTTCAGTGGGGGCGAACTGGGCCGGGTTGACGAAGATGGAGACGACGCAGCGATCGGCCGTTGCGAGCGCAGCCCCGACCAGCGAGATATGGCCGTCATGCAAAGCGCCCATGGTCGGCACCATGGCGACGCTCAGGCCTTCGCGCCGCCATTCGCGGATCTGCGCGCGAAGGCCGGGCACGGTGTCGACGACGAGCGGCTGGCTGATGGGGGGCCGGTTCATGCCTTGTCCTTGTCGCTCGCGGCTGAAAAGACGTGGCCCGGCCCGGGGAAGGTGCGGCTGCGCACCTCCGCTGCATAGCGCGCCGCGGCATCGGCGACCGCGCTGCGCAAATCGGCGTATTCCTTGACGAATTTCGGCACCCGGTCGACCGTCAGGCCGACCATGTCGTCGATGACCAGGATCTGGCCGTTGCAATCGCGGCTGGCGCCGATGCCGATGGTTGGAATGGCAATGCGCCGGGTGAGGTCGGCGGCAACGGTCTCGACCGTGCCTTCGATGACCAGCGAAAACGCGCCGGCTTTCTCGACCGCGTCGGCGTCGCGCATGAGCGCGGCAACATTCTCCGGCGTGCGGCCCTTGATCTTGTAGCCACCGTCCTTTTCCACCGATTGCGGCTGCAAGCCGATATGGCCCATCACTGGAATGCCGGCCGCGACGATTGCCGCGATCTGGAGGGCGACTTCGACGCCGCCTTCCAGCTTCACCGCCTGGCAGCCGGTTTCCTCAGAGATGCGGCGCGCCGAGGCAAGGGCTTGCGCGGCCGAAGTCTCGTAGCTGCCGGCCGGCATATCGACCACCACGCAGGCCTTTGATGAACCGCGCATCACGGCCTGGCCATGGGCGATCATCATCTCCAGCGAGGCGCCGAGCGTGGTCTTGTGGCCATGCAGCACCATGGCAACGCTGTCGCCGACCAGGAGAAGGTCGACATGATCGTCGAGCAGGCGGGCGACGGGATAGGTGTAAGCGGTAAGGCATACGACCGGCACGCCGCCCTTGCGGGCGCGTATTGTCTCCGCACTGGTCCTGGCGACAGCTAAGGCCATTCCTCACCTCCCGCAGCCGGCGTTGACTACAGCGCCGCGCGTCCCGTGGACGCGCAAAGGACGCTGTAGCACTTGGGTTTGCGCATGATCCTTTCCGAAAATCGATTTCGATTTTCGGGGTCATGCGGCAGCGCCGGGCGATGAGAGCTTTAGGAAGACGCAGCCGGCTTGGCAAGCGTCGGTTCGCAGGTGCGAAATGGATCGGCCAATGACCGAGCGTTTCGGCATGCCGTCAGTGCCGCAGGCGCCGCAAAACCCTTGCCTTCGCCAAGGCCTGACGCCATAAGCAGGGACAGCCACCGCCGCGCGCCCGCGAGGATCTGAATGAAAACTTTCCTTCTGCAGTTTTTCACCTGGTGGAACCGCCAGACGCTGGGAACCCGTTTTCACACCTGGCGCCACGGCAACAAGGTCGGCCAGGATGGGGCCGGCAACGTCTACTACGAAGGCGGCGTCGATTCGGAAGGCCGCACCCGCCGCTGGGTCATCTACGCCAATTATTCGGAGGCGTCGGCGATCCCCCCGGGCTGGCACGGCTGGATGCATCACCGCGTCGATGTGGCGCCGCCAAGCGATGACTATCGGCCGCGCGAATGGGAAAAGGCGCATGAGCCGAACCTCACGGGAACACCGGCGGCTTATCGCCCAAAGGGTTCCGTGCTCACCAATCAGCACCGTCCGCAGGTGACGGGCGACTACGATGCGTGGACGCCTGGTTCTTGACCGCCGGCCGGTCCTTTGTCGCCACAATTGGCGTTTAGCTGCTTGCTGATATGACAACGGCGAATAGCCTTGGGCGTGACAGAATCACCCGGGCCCAAACCACCGGTATCTCCGCATGAACATTTTCAGCCTGACATCGATGGCCGGACTGGCGGCAATTGGCGCTATCGCCATGTTCCCGACAGCGTTTGCCGCGGCGCAGGCGCCTGCGGCAGCACCCGCAATCTCCGATCGCATCACCAATCCGGTCGCCGAATTTGCCGGCATCGACAAGATCACCGGCCGTATCATCACCTTCGATGTCTACATCGACGAAACCGTGCAGTTCGGCGCTTTGCAGGTGACGCCGCGCATCTGCTATTCGCGGCCGGAGAATGAAGAGCCGAAGACCGATTCCTTCGTCGAAGTCGACGAAATCACGCTCGACCGCAAGATCCGCCGCATCTTCACCGGCTGGATGTTCGCCGAGAGCCCCGGCCTAAACGCCGTCGAGCACGCCGTCTATGACGTCTGGCTAAAGGGCTGCAAGCAGAAGTCGGATGTGCCGCCGCCCGACGCGGCCAATGCCGAGACGCCCAAGGTCGACACGTCCAAGCCAAAGCCCGCCGCTGCTCCGGCCGCCGAACAGCCGGACCCCACGGAGCCTGACGCGACCAACACCAACTGATCCTCCGGAACCGTCATGGCCACCATGCGTTGGGCCATGGACGACCGCGCATTTGCGCGCTTGGAGGATATTCTGATGTCGGACAGCAAACGGATCACGGCCAGCAAAGACGACCTGCTCGAACTCGAAAAGGGGTTCTGGACGGGCGACGAAGCTTACTACGCCGCCAATGTCGACACAGAATGCCTGGTGGCATTTCCTGAGATGGCCCAGGCAATGGACAATGCCGATCTGGCCAAGACCGCGACCAAGCCCAACCGCTGGCGCGACCTTCAGATCGACCTCAAGGGTATCATCGAGCCCGGCAGCGACATTATCATGCTGACCTATGAGGCTCATGCGACACGGGAAAACGGCGAGCCCTACGCGGCGCTGGTCAGCACTGGCTATGTCCACCGTGTCAACGGCTGGAAGATGATGTTCCATTCGCAGACGCCGATGGAAACCGCGAAGGGCTGACCCCTTTCACCGGTCGAGCCGGCTCGGCCGCTCGGTCTCCGATCAGGGATAAAAAACGGCTTCGCCCTTCAGCGCCTCGGCCAACATCTTCTCGTATTTGACGCGCGGCACGTCGACCGCGCCGAAGCGTTTGAGATGCTCAGTGGTGAATTGCGTGTCGAGCAGGGCAAAGCCGCGCGCCTTCAGCCGCTCGACCAGATGATACAGGCAGGTCTTGGACGCGTCGGTTTCCCGGGCGAACATGCTTTCGCCGAAGAACACGCGACCGAGCGAGACGCCATAGAGGCCGCCGACCAGCCGTTCCTCGCGCCATGCCTCGACCGAATGGCAGTGCCCCAGACGGTGCAGTTCGATATAGGCTTCGCGGATCGGCGCGTTGATCCAGGTCGAGCGGCGCTCCTCGCGCTTTTCGGCGCAGCCGTCGATCGTCGCCTCGAAATCGAAATCGAAGCGGATGTCGAACGGGTGCTTGCGAATTGTCTTCCGCAAGCTCTTCGGCGTGTGGAAGCCATCGAGCGGTATGATGCCGCGCGTCTCCGGCCGCACCCAGAACACTTCCGGGTCGGAAGCGCTCTCGGCCATCGGGAAGACGCCCGAGGCATAGGCCTTGAGCAACAGGTCGGTCGGAATGCGATAGCCGGGAGCGTAAGGACGGGTCATCGCGGCATCATAGCGGCAAGTCGGGCGCTATTCCTCTTTGGCCAGATACTTTTCCAGCCAGTGGATGTCGTAGTCGCCATTGGCGATATCGGCATTGCCGACCAGGTCGCGAAACAGCGGCAGCGTCGTCTTGATGCCGTCGACGACGAACTCGTCGAGCGCCCGGCGCAGCCGCATCATGCATTCGACGCGGTTGCGGCCGTGCACGATCAGCTTGCCGATCAGGCTGTCATAATAGGGCGGGATCTTGTAGCCGGAATAGACACCGGAATCGACGCGGATGCCGAGACCGCCAGGCGTATGGAAATGCGTAATCGTGCCGGGCGAAGGCGTGAAGGTGCGCGGGTCCTCGGCATTAATGCGGCATTCTATGGCGTGGCCGTTGAACTTGATGTCCTCCTGGCGCACCGAAAGCCCGCCGCCGGAGGCGACGCGGATCTGTTCGTGGACGAGATCGATGCCGGTGATCGCCTCCGTTACCGGATGCTCGACCTGCAGCCGCGTGTTCATCTCGATGAAGTAGAACTCGCCATTCTCGTACAGGAATTCGATGGTGCCTGCGCCGGAGTAGCCGAGGTCGGCGATGGCCTTGGCACAGATATTGCCGATGCGGGCGCGCTCCTCGGCGTTGAGGGCCGGCGAGGGCGCCTCTTCCCAGACTTTCTGGTGGCGGCGTTGCAGCGAACAGTCGCGCTCGCCGAAATGCACGCCGCGGCCGGCGCCGTCGCCGAATACCTGCACCTCGATGTGGCGCGGCTTTTCCAGGTATTTCTCGATGTAGACGGCATCGTCGCCGAAGGCGGCTCCCGCTTCCGTGCTCGCTGTCTGCAAGGCGATCTCAAGGTCAGCCTCGGTAAGGGCGACCTTCATACCGCGCCCGCCACCGCCTGCCGATGCCTTGATGATCACGGGATAGCCGATCTCGGCGGCAATGCGCCTAGCTTCCTTTTGATCGGTGACGGCGCCGTCGGAGCCCGGCACAACCGGAATGCCGAGCCGCTTTGCGGTGCGCTTGGCCTCGATCTTGTCGCCCATGATGCGGATGTGGTCGCCCGACGGGCCGATGAAGGTGATGTTGTGGGCGGCGAGAATGTCGGCGAACTTGGCGTTTTCCGACAGGAAGCCATAGCCCGGATGCACGGCATCGGCGCCTGTGATCTCGCAGGCTGCGACGATCTGGTGGATGTTGAGATAGCTGTCGCGCGACGGCGGCGGACCGATGCACACGCTTTCGTCGGCGAGCCTGACATGCATGGCGTCAGCGTCGGCGGTCGAATGCACGACCACGGTCTGGATGCCGAGTTCCTTGCAGGCGCGCAGCACCCGAAGCGCGATTTCGCCGCGGTTGGCGATGAGGATCTTCTGGAACATCCGGCCCGCTCTACTCGATCACGACGAGCGGCATGCCGTACTCGACCGGCTGGCCGTCCTCGAACAGGATCGCCGTCACCGTGCCGGCGCGCGGCGAAGGGATCTGGTTCATCGTCTTCATCGCTTCGATGATCAGCAGCGTCTGGCCTTCCTTGACCTTCTGGCCGACTTCGATGAAGGCCTTGGCGTCGGGCGAGGGCGCGAGATAGGCGGTGCCGACCATCGGCGAGGGGACCGCGTTCTTGGACGGATCGGCCACTGCTGGTGCGGCAGCCGCGCCGGCCGCGGGCTGCTGCGCTGCCGGAGCATAACCGGCCTGCGGTGCGGCGATGGCGTGGACGGCCGGCGCCTGGCGCGATACGCGCACCTTCAGGTCGCCGAGCTCGACTTCGATCTCGGTGAGATTGGTGTCGTTCAGTATGCCCGCCAGATCGCGGATCAGTTGCTGGTCAACACCGGTCTTCTTTATCGACATTTTCGAGCCTTCTGTTTGTGAGCCGGTCATAGGCGTGCCGCTAGCGCCTGCAGCGCCAGCGAGTAGCCAAGCGGTCCGAACCCGCAGATCATGCCGACAGCGACCGGCGCGACCATGGAGACGTGGCGGAATGGTTCCCGCGCGTGGATGTTGGAGAGGTGAACTTCGGCGACGGGCAGCGGCGCGACAGCGCGGATGGCGTCGTGAATGGCAATCGAGGTGTGGCTGTAGGCACCCGGATTGATGACGATGCCGGCTGCCTTGTCGCCGGCTTCCTGGATCCAGTCGACGAGGTCGCCCTCATGGTTCGACTGGCGAAAATCAATCTCGAGGCCAAGCGCGGCGCCCGCCTGCTTGCAGTCGTCGGCGATCGCGGCAAGCGTCTTGCCGCCATAGATGCCCGGCTCGCGCTTGCCGAGCGCGTTCAGGTTGGGGCCGTTCAGGACGAAAATCGTTTTCAAAAATGCCGACCTTTTCCGACGCCGGCCTCAAGCCGGCGCGCAGGGCCTTCTATAATGGGCATAGCCGCCCGCGGAAAGAGCACAAGTGCGATCTTTCACTGTCCACAACAGGCGGAAATGTGCCCGTGAGAAATAGGCTCGCGTGCAAGATCAGAGCGCGGCTTTCGCCGCCTCGATCTTTTCAGCCAGCACTTCCTGGCCGAGCGCCCCGAACACCACCTCATTGCCGACCACGTAGGAAGGCGTTCCGGTGATGGCCAGCTTGTTGGCGAGGTCGAAGGTCTTGGAGAAAGCCTCGGTGATGGTCGGATCCTTCATCTTCTCGCGCAATTTCGCCTCATCGGCGCCTAGCGACAGCGCAACCTTGATGGCCGCCGCCTCGGTGGCGCGGCCCTGGCCGCCGAGCAGGGCGTTGTGGAACTCGCCGTATTTCTCCGGATGCATCAGGTGGAAAGCCATCGAGACGACGCTGGCCTTTTGCGAATCCGGCCCGAGGATCGGGAATTCCTTGAGCACGAAGCGCAGCTCCGGATCGGCCTTTGTCAGAGCCTGCATGTCGTCGATGGCGCGTTTGCAGAAGCCGCAATTGTAGTCGTAGAATTCGACGATGGTGACCTTGCCCTTCGGATTGCCGACGACGCCGTCGAAGGTCGAGTTGAAAATCTCGGACTTGGCCTTCTCGATGACGCCGAGGCTGGCTATGCGCTGCTCTTCCTTCTGCTTGGCCTCGAGCGCCTCCTGCACTTCGAGCAGCACTTCGGGGTTCTTCAGGAGATAGTCGCGGATAATGCCCTCGACCTCAGTGCGATCGATCTTGGTGTCGGCAGAGGCGGTTTGCACGGTCTGCGCCGTGCCGGCCTTGGCCACCTGCGGACTGCCGGCGACGAACCCGAAAGCGAGCATGGCAAGAGCAGCCGCCACTCCCGTCGTGCCGAGCAATATTGCCTTGTTCATCGTCTCATCCTCTTTACCGGTTCCGGTCTATCCTAGTCGCCGCGGGCGACCGGAAGGTTCATTTCTTGAGTTTGCCTGAAGGGTTGTAGTTTATGATGTCCTGCGCGCGAATCCAGCCGGGTTCGCCACGCTTCAAGTCCTTTTGCGCGCGCATGGCGAAAATTTTCGCATTCGTGTAATCGCCGGAATAGAAATGGCCCTCGGCGGTGGCGAGTTCCGCCGCCGGAATGTTGCCAAGCTCGCCATAGGCCTGGGCGAGATAGCGGTATCCGACCGTGTTTTCCTTGTCGCGCCCGAGGCCGTTGTTGATCTGCACCACCGCCTTCTTCAGCGAATCGGGCGTGCCGATGGCCATCAGCGCCTGGCCGAGAGAAACGGGCAACAGGCCCGACCTCACCGGATCGAGGCTGACCGCCTTGGCATAGGCGTCCGCGGCGTCCTTGGGCTTGTTGGCCTTCATCAGTATGTCGCCGCGCATTTCCTGGAAGTAGGGGTTCTTCGGCTGTTCCTTGATCAGTGCATTGGCCTTGGTCAGCGCCGCACCCAGATTGCCGTAGAGATAGGCCATCTGCGCTTCGCCATAGCGCGAGGCGAGGCTGCCCGGGGCCTTGCGGATCAGCCGCGTGGCCGCGGCCTGGCCGCCCATATAGGCGGCGATCTTGATGCGCATCATGTCGTGCCGCTGCTGCAGTGCCGGCGGATCGACCTTGTCGACGTTAGGGCTCTGCTTGACCAGCACTTCGAGATTGGCGATGCGCTCCTGCGGCATCGGGTGGCTGATGCGGTAGGGATCGACCTGCGTGCCGGAAAGCGACAGCGCGCTCTGGAAGCGGGCGAAGGTCTTCAGCATGCCCATGCCGGACTGGCCGGTGGCATTGAGATAGGTGATGGCAGAGCGGTCGGCGGTCGACTCTTCGGTGCGCTGGTAGGCAAGAATGCTGCGCTGCGCCATCTCGCCGCCGCCCGCGGCGACACCCATGCCGGCGCCGGCAAGGCCGCGGCTGTTGGTGGTGGCGCCGGCAACGATGGCGCCGGCGCCAAGCAGCGTGGCGATGATGGCCATGGTCTTGGCGCGCTCGAGCTGGTCGCGCAATTTCTGCTGATGGCCGCCTGCGATGTGGCCGGCCTCATGGGCGATGACGCCGATGATCTCGTTGGGCGTTTCGGCCTGCATCAGCGCGCCGGTGTTGATGAACAGCCGGCGCCCGGTAACGAAGGCGTTGAAGCTCTGATCGTTCACCAGAACGATATCGACACCGTCATTGGCAAGACCGGCCGCCTTGAAGATCGGCCGCGCATAGTCGCGCACCAGCGCCTCGATCTCGGCATCGCGCACGACCGGCACCGCCTGCGCGAAGGCCGTCACCGAGCCGGTGACAGCGACGGCGGCGGCAAGCAAAAGCGTCGCGAAGCCGCGCGCTGTCTTCCCGATGGAAGATTTGGAGATCGTCGATTTGGGTCGGCTCAGCATGAGGTCCACTGGTAAACGAGCGGGCGAACGATGAAAAGTCACGGCACCGAAACTAGGCGAACTTGTGATCCTCACATCAATCGGGCATTTGTGCGGCGCTGCCGCCGGTTCATGGCTTCGAGCGGCGGGCCGGACGGAGGTCAAATGGTAGTTTCGCTGTCGCGCCGCGGTGAAGTCGAGCCGTTTCACGCCATGGACATTCTGGCCGAAGCCAACCGGCTGAAGGCGACGGGCGTGCCTGTCGTCTCCATGGCCGTCGGCCAGCCATCCGATCCGGCGCCCGTGGGCGCGAGGGAAGCAGCCGCAAATGCGCTGAGGATCGGACGCATCGGCTATACCGACACGCTCGGTCTGGCGGATCTGCGCAAGGCGATCGCCGCGCATTATGGCGACCACTACGGGATCGATGTCTCGCCGAACCGGATCGCCGTGACCACGGGATCGTCGGCCGCCTTCAATCTGGCCTTCCTGGCGATGTTCGATCCCGGCGACCGCGTCGCCATCGCATCACCCGGCTATCCGGCCTACCGCAACATCATGGCCGCGCTCGGCATCGAGATCGAGATCGAGCTCGGCACGGACGCCTACCTGCACGCCGAGCATTTGAAATCGGCGCACCAGGAAAAACCGCTGAAGGGCGTGTTGTTCGCCAGCCCGGCCAATCCGACAGGTGCGGTCATTCCCGTCGACGAGTTGTCCGCACTGGTGAGGACAGCCGAAGAACTCGGCATCGCGGTGATATCGGACGAAATCTATCATCGGCTGGCCTATGCCGCGCCCGACACCACTGCGCTGGCCCATGGCTCAGGCGTGACGGTGATCAATTCCTTCTCGAAATATTATTGCATGACCGGCTGGCGCATTGGCTGGATGGTGCTGCCGGAAGCTCTGGTGAGGCCGATCGAGCGCATCGCCCAGAGCCTCTACATCTCGCCGCCGGAACTGTCGCAGATCGCGGCGATCGAAGCCTTCAAGGCGACGCAAGAGCTGGAAGCGGTAAAGGCGCGCTACGCCTGGAACCGCGAGCTGTTGATGCGGCGCCTGCCGGAACTCGGATTTCCCTTGGCGGCGCCGATGGACGGCGCCTTCTACGCTTTCTGCGATGTTACCCGGCATACCAATGACAGCATGGCCTTTGCGCGCAAGATGCTGGCCGAGGCGCATGTGGCGGCTACGCCCGGCCGCGATTTCGATCCACTTCAGGGCCACCGCACGATGCGCTTTTCCTATGCCGGCAGCCATGACGACATGGTCGAGGCGATGGCGCGCATCGAGCGCTGGCTGAAATAGCGGGGACGAGCATGCCGGATCTTGAACAAGCGCTGGCCGATGTCGCCGCCGAGATGGCCGAGCGCACCGATCGCGGTGACGTCGCCACCTACATTCCGCAGCTCGGCAAGGTCGATCCGAAGAAATTCGGCATTGCCGCCGTGACCAATGACGGCCGCGTGCTGGTCGCCGGCGACGCCGACCAGGCGTTTTCGATCCAGTCCATCTCCAAGGTGTTTACGCTTACGTTGGCGCTCGGCAATGTCGGCGACGCGCTGTGGCAGCGTGTCGGACGCGAGCCGTCGGGCAATCCGTTCAACTCGATCGTGCAACTCGAGCATGAGAACGGCATTCCGCGCAATCCGTTCATCAATGCCGGCGCCATCGTCGTGTCCGACATACTGCTTGCCGGCCACCAGCCGCGCGAGGCGATCGGCGAAATCCTGCGCTTCATCCAGTTCCTTGCCGATGACGAAACCATCATCATCGACCGCGAGGTCGCGGGTTCCGAACGCGCCACCGGCTATCGCAACTTCGCGCTTGCCAACTACATGAAATTCTTCGGCAATCTCAAGCATGCACCGGAGCTGGCGCTGGGCGTGTACTTCCACCATTGCGCCATCGCCATGAGCTGCCGGCAATTGGCGCTGGCCGGCCGCTTCCTCGCCAATGGCGGCAGAAACCCGGCAACCGGGCACTCCGTGGTGTCTGCCGAGCGGGCGCGGCGCATCGGCGCCATGATGCTGACCTGCGGCCACTATGACGGTTCCGGCGATTTCGCCTTCCGTGTCGGCATTCCCGGCAAAAGCGGCGTCGGCGGTGGCATATTGGGGATCGTGCCGGGTGTTGCTTCGCTCGCCGTATGGTCGCCGGGCTTGAACGCCAACGGCAATTCCAAGCTGGGGTCGATCGCCTTGGAAAAACTGGCCAGGATGATGAACTGGTCGATTTTCGCCCCCTGACGCCTTCCGTCATTCGCGCATGCAAAAATCCCGCGCCGTGGTTTGAACGGCGCGGGATTTTTGTCAGGAACCTATCTTAATCGGCTGAATAGCTTAGAAAAAGCCCTTCCGCTGCCACCAGCCGGCGCGCTTCGGCTTTTCCTCGGCCTTTGCCTCGTCGGCAACGCTGGAGGAAACCACCGGCACCGCGGAGGTATCCGCGGCCACGGCTTTGCGCCGTGACGGGCGAGCCTTGGCGGGCTCGTCGTCGACGGTCGTTTCCGTGGCGGCATCGGCCGCAGCGGGGGCGGCAGCTTCGACGGCAGCTTCCGGTGCAGCCTCGGCGGCCGTCTCATCGGCGACTTCCACCACAGCCTTCTTTGCCCTTGAAGCGCGCTTCTTCTTCGGCTTTTCGGCTGGAGCGTCGTCGTTCGCCGCGGCGGGAGCCGCTGCTTCTTCAACCGCTACGGCTGCTACTGGCTCGCTTGCGGCCGTTCCGACTTCAGCGGCCTCGGCCACCGAGGCGGTTTCGCCGGCTTCGGTCTCCGTGCCGTCTTCGCGACGATTGCGCTTGCCGCCGCGCTTGCCGCGACGGCGCTTCTTGCCCTGGGCGTCATCTGATGCTTCCACCGTTTCGACGGCGCCAACCTGGGCTTCGTCTTGCTGTGTTGCATCGTCATCGCCTGGTTCAGCGGCAAAGTCGTCGCTTGCCGCCGAAACCGAAGCACCTTCGGCGCCATGCTCGCGATCGCCATGTTCGCGTTCGCGATCCTTGCCGCCGCGCCGCCTGCGACGCTTGCGACGCTTGCGATCGCGGCCTTCGCCGTCCTCAGCCGATCTCGGCTGCTGCTGCTGCGACTGCGGCTGCGCCTGACGCGGCTGCTCTGCCTGTACCACAACCTCGTCGTCTTCCTCCTCGATGACGATCTCGTCCTCGGGCTCTTCCGGCTCGACATAGGCCGGGAAGGTTCGCGCTTCGACAAAGCCTTCCGGCTTTTCGGCAATGGCGCCGCGGAAGATCGCGTAGTGCTGCACACCGACCGTATCATCGGCCTCGACGGTGATGGTCAGGCCAAAGCGGCTTTCGAGTTCCACCAGCGTGCCGCGCTTGTGGTTGAGCACATAGAGAGCGGTCGCCGCCGGGGTCCGCACCGTGATGTGGCTGCGCGAATCCTTGAGCAGGAATTCCTCGATCGCCCGCACCACCATCAGCGCCACGGACGAATCGGAGCGCACATGGCCGGTGCCGCCGCAATGTGGGCACGGCTTCATGGTCGATTCCAGCACGCTGGCGCGGATGCGCTGGCGCGACATCTCCATCAGACCGAAATGCGAGATGCGGCCGACCTGGATTCGGGCACGGTCGTTCTTGAGGTGATCCTTCAGCCGCTTCTCGACGGAGCGGTTGTTGCGGTTCTCCTCCATGTCGATGAAGTCGATGACGATCAGGCCGGCGAGATCGCGCAGCCTCAATTGCCTGGCGACTTCTTCCGCCGCTTCAAGGTTGGTGTGGAGAGCGGTGTCCTCGATCGAGTGCTCCTTGGTGGAGCGGCCCGAATTGACGTCGATGGCGACCAGCGCCTCGGTCTGGTTGATGATGATATAGCCGCCGCTCTTCAGCGTCACCTGCGGCTGCAGCATGCGGTCGAGCTGCGCCTCGATCCCGTTGCGCACGAAGATCGGCGTCGTGTCGCGGAACGGCTGAACCACCTTGGCGTGGCTCGGCATCAGCATGCGCATGAAATCCTTGGCCTCGCGGTAGCCTTCCTCGCCGGAGACAAGAATCTCGTCGATATCCTTGTTGTAGAGGTCGCGCACCGAGCGCTTGATCAGGCTGCCTTCCTCATAGACGAGGGCAGGGGCGGTGGATTGCAGCGTCAGATTGCGGACGTTTTCCCAAAGCCGCATCAGATATTCGTAGTCGCGCTTGATTTCCGCCTTGGTGCGGCTTTCGCCGGCGGTGCGCAGGATGACGCCCATGCCCTGCGGCACTTCGAGATCGGCAACGACCTCCTTGAGGCGCTTGCGGTCGACCGCACTGGTGATCTTGCGCGAAATGCCGCCGCCGCGTGCGGTGTTGGGCATCAGCACGGAATAGCGGCCGGCAAGCGACAGATAGGTGGTGAGTGCAGCGCCCTTGTTGCCGCGCTCTTCCTTGACCACCTGCACCAGCAGGATCTGCCGGCGCTTGATGACTTCCTGAATCTTGTACTGGCGGCGCACCGGCTTGCGGCGGCTGCGCACCTCTTCCAGCGCATCCTCGGCGCCTACGGATTCGATCTCGTGGTCGTCCGGATGCGAGGACTGCACCTCTTCCAGCATGCCGCGGTCATTGTCCCCGGAGGTGGCTTCGCCGCTTGCCTCGCTGGACGACCTTTCGTCACCCGGCTCCGCCGCAGGGACAGCTTCGGAGATCACATCCGCTTCGACGCTTGCCGCAATCGATGTCGGGCCGCCTTCCGACGGTTCGCTCCCGGATGTCTCGGCGTCGGAAGCTTCGCTGTCGCCATGCCCGGCATGATCGTCATGCCCGGCGGTATCGGCCGCGGCATGCTCGGAAGCAGGCTCTTCGGAGACGGCATCGCTGCCGGCATCGCCATGTTCGCCGTTCTCATCATCGGCGCCGGCGTCGCGCTTGTGTTCGCCGCGCTCACGACCCTTGCCGCCGCGCCGGCGGCCGCGCCGGCCGCGATCGCGGCTCTGGCGGTCGTCGCCGTCATTGTCCTCGTTCTCCTCGTCCTCGGCTTCCTGCGCTTCAGCGCGCAGCAAAGCCTGACGATCGGCGACCGGGATCTGGTAATAGTCGGGGTGAATTTCACTGAAGGCGAGGAAACCGTGACGGTTGCCGCCATATTCGACAAAGGCTGCCTGAAGGGAAGGTTCGACGCGCGTTACGCGGGCGAGATAGATGTTTCCTTTGAGCTGCTTCTTGTCCTGGGATTCAAAGTCGAATTCTTCAATACGGTTACCGCGGATAACGACAACGCGTGTTTCCTCCGGGTGGGAGGCGTCTATCAGCATTTTGTTGGGCATTATTTCGTTTCCTCCCGGCAGCCGTCAGCCGCAGCTTGCGAGGCAAAGCCCGCTGCTGCGTGTCTGGGATGTGGGTGCCGGATGTCTGAATGTCCGCCGGACGCCGCTTGAGCGCCATGGCGGTGCCGCCCGCAGCCACAATGGCGCGGTTTGATGCGGACCTTTCCATGATTGCGCTTGAAGCCATCGTCACCAGCAGAACCTTTGAACCAAAGCCCGGACGAACCGGACCAGCTTGTTTGCTCATACAGAGCCGGCACGGGAACAAACCCGGCCGTTTTCCTCACGCAGGCGATTCCCCCGCCACGGGCGCACACCTGCGAAATTCGTCGCGATCACCTAAGCCTTTTCGCTGGAGCGAAAGGAGCCGCCTTTCATCTGACCTGTAGCAGGAAGCTGCGGGAGAAGCGGTTCCAGGATTGCAGTGATCCACCATCGCTTTTATGATTTGACGGGGTGGAAGGCAACCCCGATTTCGGATGCCGGCAAAAAGCAGTGCCGTAACGGAAGCACAGGCCTTAATCCTCAATGAAAAGGCTTGGTTAACCTTCTCTGGATACCAATCGTTAATCGAGTCTGCGGCCTGACCGGCATTTCGACCAACCACGCGGGCGCAAGGCGCCAAACCGAGAGCGACTGCAAAGAAATGGGACTGGCGGGCACCACAGACAAGGGCCATGGCCGTGCAGGCCGTTTCCTGCGCGCTGCCGGTGTGCTGTTGCTGCTGGCGCTTTGCCTTGCTTTTGCGCCGGTTTCACGCGCCGCCGATGCGCCACTCGGCGCCACCGCCTACAAGATGGCCGGCGACGCAACCAAGATGCGCATCGTCATCGATTTCGACCGCGAGCCCGACATCAAATGGTTCCTGCTGCGCGGCCCCAACCGGCTGGTCGTGGACCTGCCGCGCACCCGATTCGCCATTGGCGCGAAGGACGCCAAGGCCCGCGGCCTGGTCAAAGCGGTGCGTTATGGCGATCAGGGCGAGGGATCGCGGCTGATCCTGACCGGCAAGGGGCCGTTCTCGGTCGACAAGCTCGAGGTGCTCAAGAACGAGGACGGCGCAGGCTATCGCATCGCCATCGACGTGTCGGCAGCCTCCGACCGCGAGTTCGACGAAGCCCTTGCCAACCAGGCGCTGACCACCGGCTCGACCGTCTCCACCGACAAGGGCTCCAGGGTCGGCACAGGGCCGATCTCCAATCCCGGGCATCGCTTCACCATCGTCATCGATCCCGGCCATGGCGGCATCGACGGTGGCGCCGAAGGCCTCAACGGCACCATCGAGAAGAACGTGACGCTGGCCTTCGCCACCGAACTGCGCGACAAGCTCGCCGCCGTCGGCAACTACGACGTGTTCATGACGCGCGATTCCGACGAGTTCCTGCGGCTCGATGACCGCGTGCGCATCGCCCGTCAGCACGAGGCCGACCTTTTGATCTCGATCCATGCCGACACGATCAGCGTCAAGGGTATCAGAGGCGCCACCGTCTATACCGTCTCCGACAAGGCGTCCGATCCGCAAGCGCAGGCGCTTGCCGACCGTGAAAACCTCTCCGACCAGTTCGCCGGCATGGTGATCAAGGACGACAACAAGGAAGTCACCGACATACTGATCGACCTGATCCGCCGCGAGACGCATAATTTCTCGATGAGCTTTGCCCACACTCTGGTCGGCCAGTTGTCCACCAGCGTCGGCCTGATCAACAATCCGCAGCGTTCGGCCGGTTTCAAAGTGCTGAAAGCGCCCGATGTGCCGTCGGTGCTGGTGGAACTCGGCTATCTCTCCAACGCCAAGGATGAAGCGCAACTGCTCGACGCCGACTGGCGCGGCAAGGCGGCGGAGAGCATCACCAACGCCGTCGCCCTGTTTGCCTCCGCCAAGATGGGAACGGGAACCGGAGGCTGAGATGGTCGCCGCCGCCCACGACCGGAGGCAGCGTTGCACGACGACAACACCAGGCGCTTTTATTTCAGGTGGGGGATGCCTAAACCGGGCACTGCCGTATTTTGCCCACATGGTGGCGACATGGGTTTTCCATCACGGATCGGGACAGTTGCGAAGGCTTGCGCGAAAGGCGGCTTCGTCTAGGAAATTCCCGGACCTCGGACTGGAGCGGGCATGATTCGTCTTATCGGCTATTTCTTTGGTATCGGCACGACGCTGGCGCTTATCGTCGCCGCGGGCGTGGCGATATACATCAGCCATCTATCGAAAGACCTGCCCGACTACGAGGTTCTGGCCAAGTACGAGCCGCCAGTGACGACCCGCATCCATGCTTCCGACGGCTCGCTGATGGCCGAATATGCGCGCGAACGGCGGCTCTATCTACCGATCCAGGCGGTTCCGGACCGGGTCAAGGCGGCGTTCCTGTCGGCCGAGGACAAGAATTTCTACAACCATCCCGGCATCGACATCACCGGGCTTGGCCGCGCCATCTACGTCAACCTGCAGAATCTGGGTTCGGGCAGGCGCCAGGTCGGCGCCTCGACCATCACCCAGCAGGTGGCGAAGAACTTCCTCTTGTCCTCGGACCAGACCTACGAGCGCAAGATCAAGGAGATGATCCTGGCCTTCCGCATCGAGCAGGCTTATTCGAAGGACCGCATCCTTGAGCTCTATCTCAACGAAATCTTCTTCGGTTTCGGCGCCTATGGCGTTGCGGGCGCGGCACTGACCTATTTCGACAAGTCGGTCAACGAACTCACCGTCGCGGAAGCCGCTTATCTGGCGTCGCTGCCGAAGGGGCCCAACAACTACCATCCCTTCAAGCATGCCGACCGCGCCATCGAGCGCCGCAACTGGGTCATCGACCAGATGGTCGAGAACGGCTACGTGACGCGCGAGGAAGGCGACAAGGCCAAGGCCGAGCCGCTTGGCGTGACGCCGCGCCGCAATGGCTCCTATCTGTTTGCGGGTGAATATTTCACCGAGGAAGTGCGCCGCCAGATCATCTCGCGCTATGGCGAGAACGCGCTCTATGAGGGCGGCCTTTCGGTGCGCACGACGCTCGATCCGAAGATCCAGCTCATCGCCCGCAAGTCGATGCAGAACGGCTTGCTCAAATACGACACGCTGCGCGGCTATCGCGGACCGGTGACGCATATCGATGCTTCCGGCGACTGGGGCGTGGCGCTGGGCAACGTCAAGGGGCTGGAAGACGTGCCGGAATGGTCGCTTGCCGTCGTGCTCGACAGCTCGGCGACCGGCCTTTCCATCGGCCTGCAGCCGACGCGGCAGATATCAGGCGACATCGTCAAGGAACGCGTCGAAGGCGCCGTCAGCAAGGAAGACATGAGCTTTGCCATGCGCCATGTGGTCGATGGCAAGACGGTCAAGGCCAAGTCTCCGGCCGATGTACTGCAGCCGGGCGACGTCATCTTCGTGCAGAAGAACGAAGGGTCGGAAGGCGCCTACACGTTGCGCCAGGTGCCGGAAGTGGAGGGCGGCCTGATCGCCATGGATCCACATACCGGCCGCGTGCTGGCCATGGTCGGCGGCTTCTCCTATGCGCAGTCGGAGTTCAACCGCGCCACGCAGGCGATGCGCCAGCCGGGATCGTCCTTCAAGCCGATCGTCTATTCGGCCGCGCTCGACAATGGCTATACGCCGGCCTCGGTGATCATGGACGGACCGATCACCATCCAGAGCGGCACCACGACCTGGACGCCGAAGAACTATGACGGCACGGTGGCCGGTCCCGCGACCTTGCGTTCCGGCATCGAAAAGTCGCGGAATTTGATGACGGTGCGGCTCGCCAACGACATGGGCATGAAGCTGGTGGTGGAATATGCCGAGAGGTTCGGCGTCTACGACCATCTGGCGCCGTATCTGCCGATGGCGCTGGGTTCCGGCGAGACGACGGTGATGCGCATGGTGTCGGCCTATTCGATCATGGCCAATGGCGGCAAGTCGATCAAACCCTCGCTCATCGACCGCATCCAGGACCGCTACGGCAAGACCGTGTTCAAGCAGGACGAGCGCGGCTGCGAAGGTTGCAATGCGCCCGAATGGAACAACCAGCCCGAACCGGAACTGGTCGACAATTCCGAGCAGGTGCTCGATCCGATGACCGCCTACCAGATCACCTCGATGATGGAAGGCGTCGTCCAGCGCGGCACCGGCGCCACCATCGCCGAGCTTGGCCGCCACATCGCCGGCAAGACCGGAACGACCAATGACGAGAAAGACGCCTGGTTCATCGGCTATACGCCGAACCTCGTCGTCGGCCTCTACATGGGTTACGACACGCCACGCGGTCTCGGCCATGGCGCCACCGGCGGTGGTCTGGCGGCGCCTATCTTCAAGGACTTCATGCGCGTTGCGCTGGACGGCACGCCCAATGTCGACTTCAAGGTGCCGGAAGGCATGAACCTGGTCGCGATCAACCGCAAGACCGGCATGCGTGCCGCGTCGGGCGATCCCGGCACCATCATCGAAGCCTTCAAGCCCGGCACCGGCCCAGCCGACAGCTATTGGGTGATCGGCATGGGCGCCGACGGGTCCAACGGCGCCGGCGGACCGCTATCGCCGCAGGCTACGGAAGCCATCCAGGCACCCGGCGGCGGACTCTACTGACGACCTGATTTTTTACGTCGAGTGGGCTGGCTTGTTGAGCCGGCCCATTTCGCTTTACAGGCAGCAATGCCGTGCCTATGTATCGCGCCGACCCAAGCGCCACTTCAAAAACAGGACAGAACAACCAGCCATGCGCGCGGAAACGCAGAATATTGTCGACGAGATCAGGCAGGCGATCACCCTGCTGAGGAGGCATCTTTGACTGGGATCAGGCTATAAAGCGGCTTGAATACCTGAACGTGCGCGCCGAGGATTCCAGCCTCTGGAATGATCCGCTGGAAGCGCAAAAGCTGATGCGCGAGCGCCAGGGCCTCGAAGACGGGATCGCCGGCGTCAAAAGCCTGACTCAGGCGCTGGAAGACAATATCGGCCTGATCGAACTGGGTGAGGAAGAGGGCGACCAGAGCGTGATCGCCGAGGCGGAAGCAGCCCTCCGCTCGATGCAGGGCGAGGCCAAGGCCCGCCAGGTCGAGACGCTGCTGTCGGGCGAGGCCGACGCCAACGACACCTATCTCGAAGTCCATGCCGGCGCCGGCGGCACCGAGAGCCAGGACTGGGCCTCGATGCTTCTGCGCATGTACACGCGCTGGGCCGAGCGTCGCCGTTTCAAGGTCGAAGTGCTGGAAGTCCATGACGGCGAAGAGGCCGGCATCAAGTCCGCCACGCTCCTGATCAAGGGCCACAATGCCTATGGCTGGCTGAAGACCGAGTCGGGCGTTCATCGCCTGGTCCGCATTTCACCCTATGACAGCAATGCGCGCCGCCACACGTCCTTCTCCAGCGTCTGGGTCTACCCGGTCGTCGATGACAGGATCGAGATCGACGTCTCGGAATCCGATGTACGCATCGACACCTACCGCTCATCCGGTTCGGGCGGCCAGCACGTCAACACCACGGACTCGGCGGTTCGCATCACCCATATCGCCACCGGCATCGCGGTTGCCTGCCAGGCCGAACGCTCGCAGCACAAGAACAAGGCGAAGGCCTGGGAAATGCTGCGCTCGCGCCTTTACGAGGAAGAGCTGAAGAAGCGCGAAGCGGTGGCCAATGCCACAGAAGCGTCGAAGAGCGACATCGGCTGGGGTCACCAGATTCGTTCCTATGTGCTGCAGCCCTACCAGTTGGTGAAGGACCTGCGCACCGGCGTCGAGAGCACCAGCCCGTCGAGCGTGCTCGACGGCGACCTCGACGACTTCATGGAAGCCTCGTTGTCGCAGCGCATCGAGGGCGGTGCCGGTGAAGCCGTGGCCGACCTCGACTAGGATATGTTCATATTCAGCTGAGGCCGGCCTGCGAATGGATGATACCTGCGCTTCCGCCACTTTCTTGAATAAGAACATCCCTTGGCGGGGGAGCGAAGGAGGAACCATGACTCGCAGGCTCACCGGCAAATGCTTTTGCGGCACGGTTCAGTATGAAGTGGCGGACGAGTTCGTCTATGCCGCGATCTGCCATTGTTCGAACTGCCGGCGCACCACAGGTTCCGCCTTCAAGCCCTTCGCCGGCATCGAGCGCGCGAAACTTGCCCTTGCCGAAGGGCATCACGGGCTCATCCATTTCGGCGATGACAGCGGCCACGATGCGCATTGCAGCCGCTGCGGCTCGTTGCTGTATTCGCTGGTCCGCGACGGCGCCTATGTCCATGTCGCCATGGGCACGCTGGTCGACGATCCGACGATCCGGCCGACCGCGCACATCTTCGTCGGCTCCAAAGCGCCATGGTTCACCATCGCCGACGACTTGCCGCAATATGAAGGGCATGTGGTCGCCGGTCCAGGCGAAGTATAGGCTGGAACCACATTCGGCCAATCCCGTTGTTTCGATGCCCGTCTGCCGGGAGTTGAGCCTGGCCTTGGATCTCGTCAGCGGTTGCAGATAGCGGCGTAGATGTGGCGGCCTCGCGCAGCAACTTCTTGCGCCAGCCTAGGAATCAGCCCAGCATCCGAGGGCTGGAAGAGAAAAAGCATTTATGGCCGGACGCGGCATATCTGCGACCTGACGATCCGGCCACTGGGAAGACACGTTCCGGGAACGGGCAAGCGAAACGCTTGATGCTCGTTTGAAAGGAACGCTTCCATGTCTGCTGCCACTCTCCGATCGGCCAGAGCCGTTCAACCGGCTGGCCGACTCCTGTTTTCCTTGTTCGTGACCCCGATCTTTGCAATCGCGATGCTTGCTGCGGTGCTGACCGCACCCGCCTTCGCCCATGACGCCAAGCCTACGGCGGCGAAGCCGCAAGGCTGGAGTTATCCCTTCGCCTGCTGCGCAAACTACGACTGCCGTACCACCCATACCGGCGAGGTGCTGGAAAAGCCGGAGGGCTATGTCATCGCCGGAACGGGGGAGGTCGTGCCGATGAGCGACAAGCGGGTCAAGGACTCACCCGACGGCGATTTCCACTGGTGCGCGCACCAGGCCGGCCTCGACGCAGGCAAGACGATCTGCCTGTTCGTGCCACCGCGTTCCTACTGAGTTCTGTTGGCAGTTCTCATCGGAAGGCCGGCCTTGGTGCTGAAGGCGCTTGCGTCAGACGGAAGCAGCGAGTGCTGAGGCGAAGTCGCGATACGGCCGCAGTGGGCGACCCAGAAGTGCCGTCAGGCGCTCGACGTCGCCGGTCTCGGGCAGCATCCCGTCGGTAAAGAAACGCTCGCCCATCAGGCGCATGTCGTAGGCCATCCAGGCGGGCAGGAACTGCTTGAGATTTTGCTCAAAACCCTCCGTATTGTCGCCGCTGTAGCTGATCGGGCGGGCGAGTACGTCTGACCAGATTGCGGCAATGTCCGTCCCGGTCAGTGTCTGCGGACCGACGAGGTTGATCCTCTCGAACGCAAGCGGCTCCTTGGACCGTTCGCGACGCAGCAGCTCAAGAGCGGCGATCTCGGCGATATCGCGGGCATCGATCATGGCGAGACCCTTGGGGCCGATCGGCATTGGGTAGGTGCCGTAGCCGGTGATGACGTCTTCGACCGTCAGATCGTTCTGGATGAAGTAGGCCGGGCGCAAGATCGTAGCTTTGAAGTCCATCTGTTCGATCATTCGCTCCACGCCGAACTTGCCCGCGAAATGCGGCACGTTCACATAGACGTCAGCGTGGATCACCGAGAGATAGACGATCCGCTCGATGCCGGCCGATCGGGCGACATTCAAGGCGATCAAAGCCTGGGTGAATTCGTCCGGCACCACGGCGTTCAAGAGGAACAGCGTGGAAACGCCAGACATGGCTTTGCGCAGCGAATCGACATCGAGAAAGTCGCCTTGCACGACGGATACGCCTGCCGGAAAACTGGTTTTCGACGGATCGCGCACGAGAGCACGCACATCGGCGCCGCGCTTGGCGAGCTGTTCGACGACTTGGCGGCCGATATTGCCGGTGGCGCCGGTAACGAGAATGGTCATGGAATTTCTCCTGTTGGGTTGCTTGACAGCCCCAATATGTGTGGCTCACAAAGAGCCCAGTAGACGGCAATTTTAGACACGTCGTCTCACTGGTGGGACAGTCATGGATCTTTTAGCCCTTGCCGATTTTAACCTCGTGGCTCGCCATGGCGGCTTCGGCAAAGCGGCAAGGTCCACCGGCCGGCCCAAGGCAACATTGTCCCGGCGCGTTGGCGAATTGGAAAGCAGTCTCGATCTGCGTCTGTTCGAACGGGGTGCGCGTAACCTGAAGCTGACCGAAGAAGGACGGGCGCTCTTCGAGCGGACGGGGGCGTTGCTTGCCGAGCTGGACGAGACGGCATCGGCGATTGCCTCGGGCGGCCAGAGACCCAAGGGCAGATTGCGGATCAGCGCGCCTTTGCATTTTTCGCAGACTGCAATGGGGAGGATCGCCGCGGGATTTGCCCTGAGGTATCCTGAGGTGAGGCTTGAAGTGACCACCGAAGACCGGCATGTCGACATGATCGAGGAAGGCTACGATCTGGTAATCCGGGTCAATCCGGATCCCGATGAAAGCCTGGTCGGACGGGCGTTTCTCCGCGACCGCCTGGTCGTTGTGGCGAGCCCGGACCTTCCTCGCCCGGCCGATGGGCTCGCCGCTCCTGGCGTTGCGCGCGGGACAGGCGAGCGGCAAACATGGCAGGTGAAGACACCAGGTGGCCGGGCAACACTTAGAATCGAGCCGGTCCTCGCCTTGTCGACGCTCATCATGGTCCGGGATGCGGTGCGAGCCGGCATCGGCGCAGGACGGCTTCCCATTTCGTTGGTGGCCCACGACCTGGCTGACGGCACACTGGTGAATTGGGGGGATATTGACGGCCCGGAGATCTCTCTATGGACGCTCTACCCGTCGCGGCGGCTGCTCAGCGCGCGCGTGTCGGCGTTCCTGGATTTTCTGAAACAGGCTTTCCCAAACGGGACGCCGGACGAACTGGCCGCCTATATCGGCAGGTGACCACGATTGGGAGGTGACGACGGGTCCGCTTCGGCCAGAGCGCCGCTCGGCTCGATCGATCAGAGCCTGCTGACAGACAGTTGTCAGGAGCCTTCCTTTATGGTGCCTTGCCGCATGGGTGGCGGGCAACGGAGAGGAAAGCTTTTCATGACCATCAAGGCCAGCTGTCATTGCAAGGCGACGACGTTCGAGGTCTCGCAGGCGCCCGAGACGGTAACACAATGCACCTGCTCGTTCTGCTCCAAGCGCGGTTCGCTGTGGGCTTACTACGTTCCGTCGCAATTCAAGCTCACCAGCTCGCCGGAAAACGTTTCCTTCTATCAATGGGGATCGAAGACCGTCAAACACGGGTTTTGCGCCATTTGCGGCTGCGGCACCTTCACCGAAACGCCGGACTGGTCGACCGGAAAACCGGACTTCGACAATCCCAAGATCTCAGTCAATTCGCGGCTGTTCGACGATTTCGACCTCGACAAGGTCGAGGTGGTCGTCATTGACGGCAAGAACCTCTGGTAGGCCAGCACCAGCCACCGAAGCGGAAGTGTGGCGCGAGCGGGGAGAAGCCGCTTTCGCCGCTCGGTTTTTCGCCGCATTTCATGTTACAAGACCGGAGAAGGGCTTATATGCGCGAGCCGCAAAGGCCGCGCTTTGGAGAGGGACGATCCTTATGAAAAAGACTGTGCTCGTCGCCGTTGCGACGGCTGTGCTGGTGAGTGCCTGCACCACGACCGATCCGTACACCGGGGAGCAGAAGGTTTCGAACACCGCAGCCGGCGCCGGCCTTGGCGCCCTGGCGGGCGCGGGCCTCGGCCTGCTTGCCGGCGGCAATGACCGCCGCAACGCGCTGATCGGCGCCGGTATCGGCGCGCTGGCCGGCGGCGCCATCGGCGCGACCATGGACCAGAACGAGGCTGAACTGCGCCGCCAGCTCGAAGGCACCGGCGTCAGCGTCACCCGCACCGGCGACCAGATCATCCTCAACATGCCGTCCGACATTACTTTCAACGTCGACCAGGATGCGGTGAAGCCTGGCTTCTACCAGGTGCTGAACTCGGTTGCGCTGGTGCTGAAGAAGTTCAAGCAGACCACGGTCGACGTGTTCGGCCACACCGATTCGACCGGCGGCGACGAACACAATTTCGATCTGTCGCAGCGCCGCGCATTGGCGGTCGCCAACTATCTCTCAGGCCAAGGTGTCGATTCGCGCCGCTTCGCCGTCACCGGATTCGGCAAGACCCGTCCGATCGCGTCCAACGGAACGGCGGCCGGCCGTGCGCAGAACCGGCGCGTCGAGATCCAGCTTTCGCCGCTGACCTGAATTGTTCGGCATCGAAATGCGAAGGCGGCCCCCGCAAGGGGCCGCTTTCTTTTTGGGCTCCTGTGGTCCGCCAAAAGGTCTAACGCATTAGAGATTTCTAATAATCCCTTTCCGGAGGCCTTGGAAGGGATTAGCATTGGTGCGGTTCCAGAGGGGATGGGGCGATACAAACGGCCATGCAGTCACTTAGTCGGCCCCGGTCCTGCACGGCCAGATAAGGAAATCTGGGAGGAATGCATGACAAGAACAGCTCGTCTTGGGCGTTGCGGCGTCCTCATTTTGACAGGTCTGGTCTCCGCTTGGTGCGCAGCGGCCACGGCTCGAGCCGAGGACGCCAACAAAGCCGACATCGAAGCGTTGAAGAAATCGCTCGCCAAATATGAAGACTACACGGTCGCCGTCCGCGACCTTTATCTGTCGACTGTCGGGTGCGTCTATTACAGCGGGGACAGGATCGAGGGCGCAATGGACTATCCGAAGGGCGCTATGGGCATCCATTTCGTCAACGTCCCGAGTGTCGGTCAGAAACTCGATCCGATGCGCCCCAATGTGCTGATCTACGAGCCGACCAAGAAAGGCTTGAAATTGGTTGGCGTGGAATGGCTGGTGCCCCTGACGCCAGACACCAAGGAACCTCCAAAACTATTTGGCCAGACCTTCATGGGACCGATGGAAGGGCACTATCCGCTCATTCCGAGGGAGTTCGTCCACTACGACCTTCATGCCTGGCTGTTCAGAGACAATCCGAACGGCATGTTCAGTCCGACCAACCCGAACGTGAAATGCAGCAAGGCAGAGTTTCCGATGCTGGAAAACCCGACCAAGATGATGCCCGGCCCGATGTGACGGACGGGCCAGGATAGGAGCGTGCCAAGAGTGCAAGCTGGCCGGCTGCATTTGAGAGCGCTCGGGAGTCAGGCTCGGACGACGATCGGCATGAGGGCCGGCGCGCATGAAGGCTGCCCGCATGAAGACAGGTATCTGGTCGCGGAAGTCGACAATGGCGCTGCGAGCCGTCAGTCGAAGGTAAAAGCGGCCCGCAAGGGCCGTTCTTGTTTGGCATGTCGGACTCCGTAATCAAGGCCTACGAGGTCGGCTGATCGACAATTGCCGCAACGATACGGCGCACGATCGGCAAGACCAGCAGCAGACTTGGAAAGCCCACTAGCCATGATGCTCCCCATGCATACGGCCAGGTCGCCACGAAACCGGTTGTCCAGCCCGCATTGATCAGCGTCGCTACCGCGGAAACAATGCACGACATCAGGATGGAAAGTACGAATGGCATTACCAGCGCATTGTAGGAGGCCGGTAGCTTCCTCGATTTCAAAACCTTGTGGGATGACGGTCGCATCACCTATCTCCTTCTCGAAAAGTGGAAGTATGCGCGGCTGGGCGCAGTCAGGCGGCCTGCGCCATTTGCTGGGCAAGGTTTCGAATAAAGCCGCGCAACGAACGCGGTTCGCGGCCCAGGGCGGCGCGCAATGTCAGACTGTTTCCGCCAAGGCCATAGTGGGCATAGTGGGCGTATATTTTGGCCAGCACCTGCATTTGGCGGTCATTGTAGGGAAGGCGTGCCTCGGCCGCCCACTCGCCAAATGTCGGCTCACCAGAAGAGATGGGTCGGCCAAGTTCCTCACTCATCATCGCAACGATGTCTTCCCGGCTGTGCATGCCGTCAGCGCACAGATCGAGGGTCGCGTAGGACAATCGCGCTTCGGTTAGGGCGATCGCCGCCACCTCAGCGACGTCGCGGTAGTCGACGCGGGCCAGCTTCGCCGTCTTTGGAAACGGTTCCGAGAAAACACCATGTTCAACGACGGACGGCCAGGCCGCTGCGAGGTTCTGCATGAAATTGGCAGGGTGCAGAATCGTATATTCCATCGTCGTCGAGTAGAGAGCAGCCTCGACAGGCACCTTGCTGGCATGGTTCTTCAGTCGCGTATTGGTAGGCTGGATCACCGACGAGAAGACGAACTTTCGAACTCCTGCTCGCGTGGCGGCCTCAACCATGGCAACGCCCATGGCTGCTTCATCGGGAGCAAAAGCCGGCCCAATGTGAAAGACGCCGTCGACGCCCTCGACCGCCCTTTCGAGGCTCTGACGATTTCGCAAATCTCCTGTCGCAACCTCGGATGCCCCTAGCTTCCGGGCCTTTTCGGCATTCGCAGGGTCGCGAACGAGCGCTCGAACATTGGCATTGCGGCGGACAAGTTCAGGCACGACAAGTCCCGCAACTCGGCCTGTGGCACCAACGACCAGAACAGTTGGATTGGCTACTTGCATGACGATTCCCTTCCATCAAGCCTGTCCTCGCGGGACAACTTGCAGAGAGGTACGACGTCGCAATTGTCGTTACACCCGTTTTTGCGATATATTATGTCGAAGATCGGGAGAATACATGAGCCGGATGGACGATTTCGAGGCTTTCATCGCGATCGTCGAGCATGGAAGTCTGACGACTGCCGCACATCGGCTGAGCCGCTCGCTGCAGTCGGTCAGCCGGTCCCTGGCGGCACTGGAGCAATCAGTCGGCGTCGAGCTGATCCACAGGACAACGCGTCGCTCGACACCGAGTGAAGTGGGAGCAGCCTTTTTCAACCGGATCAAACCCGCGGTCGACGAAATAAACGAAGCAAGACTTCAGGCGATCAATCAACGATCGGAGCCGGCAGGCGTCCTGCGCATCGGGGCGCCGGTTCTGTTTGGCCCGAACGTCCTGATGCCTGTCATCGCGGAATACATGCGGACATTTCCCCGGGTCGAGGTCGATCTTCAACTTTCCGATGGATTTGCCGATCTTGGCGCCGAAGGTCTCGACCTGGCAATACGCATCGGCGATTTGCCGGATTCCAAATTGAAAGCCAAACGCCTGGGGGCGTTGCGGCGCGTTGTGTTCGGCGCGCCTTCCTATTTCGCGCGGTGTGGCCGGCCGGCCCATCCCTTCCAGCTGAGTGAGCACAGTTGCATCATCAGAACCGCTAACGAGCGTCCAGGTGAATGGACGTTTCAGATCGACGGGAAACCCCGGACCGTGAAGGTCGCAGGCGCTTTTCGCTCCAATCTGATGACCTCGGTCTATGCCGCCGCAATCCACGGACTGGGTTTGGGCTTCTCGCCTCTGTGGCAGATAAGACATTTGGTCGACGACGGTCTCGTCGAACTGGTTTTGACGGAATTCGAGCCGGCACCGGTGCCGATCCATGCCTTGTGGCAGGAAGGCCGGTCATCTTCGGCCAAGGTTCGGGCATTTCTGGATTTATTGGCATCCCGCCTGGAACTGAAAAGCCTGTAGCATCGACGGGCTATTTAAGCCCTCCAGGCCGGAAGCGATCGGGTAGATCGAGCCTGTCTTGCGATTACCGCGCATGGCGCCGACTGATCCTGGAGCGGGCTCCAGATCTCACATCCCCGTCGCGTCCAAGCAAGCCGCGCGTCCTCGGGACGCCGCGGCTCATGGGATCAGACCTTGGCGACGATCTTCATGAAGGCCGGCATGTCGTCGCCGAAGCCGACGGTGCCGTCATTGTCTTCACCGCGGTTGTTGCCGCGGGCAGGGCGGCTGTTGCTGGCGCGCTGCGGCCTTGTGTCGCCGCGTTCCGGGGCACGGTTCTCGTTGTTGCGATCGGAGACCTTGCGGTCGCTGTTTTCGGAGCGAATCGCTTCCTTGCGCTGATGCCGTTCGCCGATGTCGGCGACCGCGGCCTCGGCTACCGCCGGCTGTTCCTCGCGCGCGGCATCTGCCGCTGGCGCGTCGTCGCTGCGCTTGGCATGGCGTTCGCGCGGCTTGCGCTCGCCACCGTCCTTGCGATCATGGACCTTGCGGTCCTCGTCCTTGCGGCCGGCGCGGCGCGGAGCGCCACGGCCACGGCGGGGCGCTTCGTCCTCGCCGCCTTCGCTGGCGACCACGGTCGACAGGTCGCCGTCATGCCACTCGATCTTGTTGCCGATCAGCCGCTCGATGGCGTCGATGTATTTGGTGTCGGACTTGGTGGCGATGGTGAAGGATTTGCCCGAGCGTCCGGCGCGGCCGGTGCGGCCGATGCGGTGGACATAATCTTCGGCGTGGATCGGCACGTCGTAGTTGAAGACGTGGCTGACGTCGGGAATGTCGAGGCCGCGCGCGGCGACGTCGGACGCCACGAGATAGCGCAATTTGCCATCGCGGAAATTGGCCAGCATCTGCATGCGGGCGCGCTGGTCCATGTCGCCATGCAGGGCGCCGGCGTCGAAATCATACTTCAGCAGCGAGCGGAACAGCTCCGCGACCTCGACCTTGCGGTTGCAGAAAATGATAGCGTTCTTCAGCTCGGCGTCTTCGGCCTTTATCAGATTGCGAAGCGTCTCGCGCTTGTCCCACGGCTTGGAGCCGGACTTGACCAGGCGCTGGATGATGTTGGTGGCAGCGGATGCCGCCTTGGAAACCTCGACGCGCACCGGCGCATGCAGGAACTTCTCGGTGAGCTTGGTGATCTCCGGCGGCATGGTCGCTGAGAAGAACAGCGTCTGCCTGGTGAACGGGATCATCTCGCAGATGCGCTCGATGTCGGGGATGAAGCCCATGTCCAGCATGCGGTCGGCCTCGTCGATGACGAGGATCTCGACGCCGTTGAGCAACAGCTTGCCGCGCTCGCGGTGATCGAGCAGACGGCCGGGCGTGGCGATCAGCACGTCGGCGCCGCGCTCCAGCTTCTTGTCCTGCTCGTCGAAGGAGACGCCGCCGATCAGCAGCGCGATGTTGAGCTTGTGGTTCTTGCCGTATCTGATGAAATTCTCTTCGACCTGCGCGGCGAGCTCGCGCGTCGGCTCGAGGATCAGCGTGCGCGGCATGCGGGCACGGGCCCTGCCTTTTTCGAGGCGGGTCAGCATCGGCAGCACGAAGGAAGCCGTCTTGCCGGTGCCGGTCTGTGCTATGCCCAGAATATCCTTGCCGAGCAAGGCATGCGGGATGGCGCCAGCCTGGATCGGCGTCGGCACGGTGTAGCCCGCATCGGTGACTGCGGAAAGGACCTTGGGCGACAGGCCGAGGTCTGAAAAGGTCAACGCTTCTAGAGCGGTCGTGGTGTCTGAGGACAAGAGTTGCTGTCTTTGGCTGGTTCGGGGAAGCGCAACGGCATCCGTCGCGGCAAGCACAGCGTGCCTGCAAGATTGGTATTGCGATTAGGCGCAAGCCCGCGATTTGTCAACAGAAACGGGCGGGATTGGCACGATTGTGAAAACGTAAGCTTAATCGCGATGCTTAATTAGGTAGTCACTCTTTGCGCCGGCTCAATAGCGAAACTGCTCGGCGAGAATGCGTTCGTTCCACGAATGGTTGGGATCAAACAGCAGCGTTGCCGTCGCAGTCGGCGATTCGCGGACCGTTACGGAAGCCACCGCCTTGACCTCGGTGTGGTCGGCGGCGGTGTTCACCGGGCGCTTTTCCGACTCCAGAATATCGAAGCGTACGGTCGCCTTGTTTGACAACAAGGCACCCCGCCAACGGCGCGGCCGGAACGGGCTGACCGGGGTCAGCGCGAGCAACGGCGCATCCAGCGGCAGGATCGGCCCGTGCGCCGAAAGATTGTACGCGGTGGAGCCGGCCGGCGTCGCGATCATCACGCCGTCGCAGTTCAGTTCCTCGATGCGGACCTGCTCGTCGACGGTGATGCGGATCTTTGCCGTCTGGTAGGACTGACGCCACAGCGCCACCTCGTTGATGGCGAGTGCCGAAACCGTCTCGCCCTCATGCGTCAACGCCAGCATTTCCAGCGGGCGGATCGTTTCGGCGACGGCGGCCGCGATGCGCTCGGTGAGGCCCCCGACGCGGTACTCGTTCATCAGGAAGCCGATGGTGCCACGGTTCATGCCGTAGACCTTCTTTCCCGTGCTCATCGTGTCGCGCAAGGTCTGCAGCAGGAAGCCGTCGCCACCCAGCGCCACCACCACCTGGGCGTCGTCGAAGGATGCCTGGCCATAGCGGGCCGACAGGCTCTCCATCGCCGCCTTGGCATCGGCAGTGTCGGAGGAGACGAAGGCGAAATTGGCTTTGCTCATGACATTCCGATGGCGGTCGGCCGATGGCGGTCGGCGGCGGTTGCGTGGGGTAGCATGGGCAAGCGCATCTGCAAAGGGAGGCATCGTCGGCGCAGTTGCGGCCGCGGCGAAACGAAATCGGCGGCTCGCGCTTCATGTCGCCGGAACGGCGAATGTGATGGTTAAGTGCGAGCTTAAGCACTCGTAAAGCCTGATCGATCATGTTAGCCGACAGAGGATGGGTGGCTGGGGGGCTAGCCAGTCGAGACCTGTATATTGCCGGTGACACGCCTGATTATCGTCTTCCTGATGCTGGGAAGCTTCGCCCTTCTCTTTGCTGAGCTTGTACGGCATTCCGAAGACATGAGCTCCAGGCCGACGGCCTCACGCTGCGGCGACGCCGGCGTGCCATGCCCGCAAAACGCGTTGTAGGCTGAAGCCAATCTGCCAACGACGATCCATCGCTCACTGCGCGACGATCTGAAGATTGGCGTTGCCGTAGAATGTGTAGGCGAGATAGGTCGGATCGCCGGTCTGGTAGAATTCTCTGCGGACATCCTGCAGGATCTCGGCCAGATAGACCGGCCTGTCCTTGATCCGCGTGCTGATGCCACCATAGAAATCGGTCGAGAAGGCCGCTGCCGCGCGGTCGGTCAGTGGCCACATGCCGCCGATGAAGCCGGAAGCGCCGCCCGCCAGAACCGCCGGACCCCAGCCCTGCACGAAGCCGCCGAGCATCTGGGAACGGCCTGTGTCGCAGGCGTTGAAGAAGTAGAACGGATTGCCCTTGCCATGCGCGGTGGCGACCAACGCAGCCCATGTATCCGGGTCGAGCGACTGATCGACGAGATCGATGGCAAAGACCGGCCGGCCGCTGCCCGGTTGGTTGACCGCGCCATGACCGGAGAAATGAATGAAACCGGTCGAGACTTCACCGACCAGTTTCTCGAAAGAGGTGAAATCGCCATCGAAGCGGCGGTAGCCGTAAAGCTTGCTCAGCGCCGCGATCTCGTCCTGTTGGAAGCGCAGCGAGCGCTTGTCGACATAGGAGGGCGCGACAGCCGCGACGCCGGTGAAGGTCATGCGGTCGAGCGGGTTGTCGACCTGTGAGGCACTGCTGCGCGGAGCCCAGCGCGCCAGCCGATAGCCCATGCCGAGAAAACCGTCGGCGGTGGCGCCGTCGACGCTGCGCGGGCGGATCAATTCCCAGGGCAGTGTCGGGCTGTTCGAGGTGATCTGGATCGAATGCAGCTCGCCTTTGCCGCGCAGCGACCAGAACACGTCCTTGAACGCTTTCGGCACATAGTCGCGGTAGAGCGCATCGCCAAAACCTTCGGCGGCGAGCGTGACAAAGCGCTTTTGCGTCCCCGGATCGCTGCTTGCGGCAGGCTGCTGCAGCGATACCGCGCCGCGCAGGCTCAGGCCGAGCTGCAGCAGGCGGCGATATTCGGAGTCCAGCCATGCCGCCATCTCAGGTGGCGTCGAGAACGTATCGGTCACCGGACCGGCCAGATGCGGCGAATGGATGATGATCTGCCCCGAACCCAGCCCGCTCGGATCGTCATAGAGTATGGTCACGTCGAGATCGGGGACGTCATCGCCGGCTGCGCCGCCGAGCGTCACATTGCCAGTTACCGCCGGCTGCGGCGCCGCTGCGGCCAGCATCAGCATGGCAGGTGCTGCGGAGCGTTCGGCTGTGGCGCTCGGAGCGGCTGCCTCGACAGGCGCTGTGCGACGGATGACAACGGACCGCGACGCCGATCCGAGGAACCTCCCGGCGCTGTAGATGCGTGCGATGAACTGGGACGGCTTGCTGTCCTTGGCGATCGGCCGCGCCTTGACGTCGAAGCGGACGAAGTCGCTGTCGCCCTGGCGGTAGAGCGTCGTCCGTCGGCTCCATTTGCCGCCGTCGGTGAGATCGAAGCCGGAGGCGAACAGATCGATGTCGATCGGCCATTGCTCGGCTCCTGCCGGCATCGCCATGGCCAGGGCGCCATCTTCCGTCACCGACGAGCCCGGCGCTGCCTTCACCTTCACTTCGGGCGTGAATTGCTCTTCGGTAAGGGCGATCGAAACGGTCACCGTCTCGCCGGCGACAATCTCATCCGGCGCATCGATGGTTGGATGGCGCACCACTTCGACAGCGCCCGTCTCGGGTTGTGGAAGGGCGCCGCCGGAAGGAGGGCTTTGCGCCTGGTCGATGGGCGGCGGCGCTGGTTTCGGTGGCGCCTGCGCCTCCGGCGGACTTTCGGCGCCGGTCGCGGGTGGCGGGGCCGATGTCATGCCGTCCTCAGGGGGGATCCCTGCCTTATCGGGGGGCGGTTCGGCGCCGGTGGCTCCGCCATCCTGCGGATAGGTCCCGCCGAGATTGTTCTGGGCAGCGGCCGCAGCTGCGTCTTCAAGACGTTGCTTTTCCTCTTCGTATCGTTGCCGAGCCTGCTCTTCCTGCAATTGGCGCTGCTGTTCCTGGCGTTTGTATTCCTCGTAGAGCGCCGCCTCCTTGGCGCTGTCGCCCATCGCGGCATCGGGACTGCCGGAGCCCGGGGCAACGTCCATGGGGTAGGGCTCCTGACCGCTGCCATCGGCGTAGTCGCTGCCATCAGGCTCCCAACCGCCACTCCCGGAGATGTAGCCGCCGCTCGCCATCGCCGGCGGTGCCGGTTCCGGCACAAGCGGCAGCGCCGGTGCCGCGCCGGCCACCTGGTCCGGCGTCAGCACAAAGGCAGCGTCTGCCGAGCGGCCATATGCCATCCATGGCCACTGGGCGCCTGACGTTTTGTCGATAGTGGTTTGCCTGACCGAGGCGAGGATGATGGCTATGTCCGCGCCGCGCTTGACCAGCGCAGCGGTGAGCGCATCGGCAAATACGGTGACGGGGCGGGCTTCGTCCAGTGCAACGGTTCCGGGTTTGGCCGACAGAGCGACGATGGCGTGGGTGAGGGGATCGACCGCAGCCAGACCCTGCATCACGCCGGAAGTAGGGTTGTGGCCATCGCCGGGATTGTCGAGCAGAACCACCTTCAATGTCGGGGTTGCCTCGAGCGCCTGCATGAACAGATCGAGGGGCAATGCCGTCTGGTCGACCGTTTCCTTTGAATCGATCCGGGTGCCGCGCGTCAGTAAATAGTTCCTGCCGTTGGCCTGCGCGGTGTGGCCGACATAGTAGAAGATGCCGACGGAGTCCGGATTGGCCAGGGATTGGGCGAAATCATGCATGGCGCGCGCGACATCGGCGCGGTCGCCATCCGACACCTGCCGGACGGTGAAGCTAAGCGATCGTAGTGTCGCTGCAACGAGTTCGGCACTGAGGTCGGCGTTGGCGATTGCCGGTGAGCCCTCAGAGGCCGGATTGGCGACAACCAGCGCTATCCGCGCTTCGCCGCGCGCAGCGGAGAAGAGCGCCATGGTCATCAGCAGCACGACCGCCAGAAAAAGGCGCATGACCGTGATCCAAGCCCTGCAGGCTGCGGCGCTCACGCCACGGCTTGCCCCAATTCATCAATGGCCCAACCTTGACCATATCATGTCGGCTTCGCCGGCGCACTGCCGGTGCCGATCATGCAGTTGTGTCGCAAAAGATATTGACTGTATGTTTAGTAATTAATACCGTTGCCGAGATACCGAGTTGGTCAGCCGGCATTCGCCGGTGAATGATCACCAGGACGAAGGGAACTTAGGGACTCGAGGCGCAATCCCGCCGGTCCCAACAATGGGAGACACAAGCATGCAGTTGAAATCGACCGCCACGGCGCTCGGCCTGTCGCTGCTGGCGATGACCGGCATTGCCCGCGCCGAGGGCGAACTCCAAATCTACAATTGGGGCAACTACACCAGCCCGGACCTGATCAAGAAGTTCGAGGAAACCTACAAGGTCAAGGTTACCGTCACCGACTACGACTCCAACGATACGGCTCTGGCCAAGGTCCGCCAGGGCGCTTCCGGCTATGACATCGTCGTTCCATCGGCCAGCGTGATGCCGATCTGGATCAGCGAAGGCCTGCTCTTGGAAACCGATCCCAACACGATGGAGAACTTTAGAAACGTCGATCCGAGATGGGTCGACGTGCCGTTCGACCCCGGCCGCAAATATTCGGTGCCGTGGCAATGGGGCACGACCGGCATCTCGGTCAACAAATCGGTCTATGCGGGCGATCCGAACACCTCGGCGATTTTCCTCGATCCGCCGCCGGAACTCGTGGGCAAGATCAATGTCGTGCCCGAAATGGGAGACATCATGTTCCTCGCCATTGCCTATGAGGGCGGTAAGTACTGCACCGACGACAAGGTGCTTTTGAAAAAGGTGCATGACAAGCTCATCGAGGCGAAAGCGAAATGGCTGTCGCTCGACTATGCGGCCGTCGACGGTCTCGGCAGGGGTGACATTGCCGCCGGCGTCAACTGGAACGGCATATCGCTGCGCGAGCGGCTGGAGAACGACAAGATCGTCTACGGCTATCCCAAGGAGGGCTTTCCAATCTGGATGGACAGTGTCGCGGTGCTCAAGGATGCCAAGAACGTCGAGAACGCCAAGCTCTTCCAGAATTTCATCATGGACCCCAGGAATGCAGCGATGATCTCGGCCTTCGCGCACTACGCCAATGGCATCAAGGGCTCCGAGCCCTTCCTGCCGGCCGATATGAAGGGCGCGCCCGAAGTGGATGTTCCGGCCGAATTTGCCGACAAGGGCCAATTCATGCCGGCCTGTCCCGCCGACGTCCAGGCGCTCTACACCAGGATCTGGACCGATCTGCAGAAATAGCGGCCCCGCCAGCCGAAGCTGACCACCAAACATCGGGCCGCGGATCGCGGCCCTGCCATCGCCAATGCCAGATGCCGTAAAGCCGCCGCGGGAGATTTTCGATGTCCGATCTCAACCTTTGCTACATGCCGGCCAGCGAGGCGTTGCGGCTGTTCAAGGCGAAGAAACTATCGCCTGTGGAACTGATGCAGGCCACCATCCGCCGCGCCGAGGCGACGAAAGAAACGATCAATTGCCTCACCTTCACGCATT
This sequence comes from Mesorhizobium sp. M0062, assembly GCF_040323125.1. Classification (NCBI taxonomy): domain Bacteria; kingdom Pseudomonadati; phylum Pseudomonadota; class Alphaproteobacteria; order Hyphomicrobiales; family Phyllobacteriaceae; genus Mesorhizobium; species Mesorhizobium sp. M0062. Next base: position 14,544 of record NZ_JAMYUO010000007.1, on the reverse strand, counting down.
TCGACGAGGCGATGGATCTCGCCAGAAAAGCCGAGGCGAAATACGCCAGAGGCGCCAGGACCGGCGCGCTCGAGGGCCTGCCGATCGGCATCAAGGATGAGAGCTACATCAAGGGCAAGCCGACCTCGCATGGCTCGCTGCTGTCCGGGGACGCGCTTGGCGGCCATACCTCGACGATGAACGAGCGTGTCATGAAGGCCGGCGGCATCGTCCACGCCCGCACGGCGACGCCCGAATTCAGCTGCGCCGGTTATACCTGGTCGAAGCGCTGGGGCGTCACGCGCAACCCCTGGAACCCGGATTTCACGCCGGGCGGTTCGTCGGGAGGTTCGGCGGCAACGCTGGCCTCCGGCACGTCGTCGATCGCAACCGGCTCGGACATAGCGGGCTCAATCCGCATCCCTGCCTCGGCCTGCGGCCTGGTCGGCTTCAAGCCGCCTTACGGCCGCAATCCCGATGAGCCGCCGTTCAATCTCGATTTCTACTGCCACACCGGGCCCTTGGCCCGAAACGTCGGGGATGCGATCCTGCTGCAGAACGTCATGGCCGGGCCGAGCCCGCTCGACATCGCCACGCTGCGCCCGAAACTGCGCCTGCCGCTCGACTACAAGCCGATCAAGGGTTGGAAGCTCGCATTCTCCATGGATCTCGGGTCCTTCGAGGTGGATGCGGACGTGCGCAAGAACACGCTCGCTGCCTGCGATGTGTTCCGCTCGCTCGGCGCCACTGTCGAGGAAGTCGATCTCGGTTGGGGCGACGAGGTGCTCAGGGCCGGCATGGCCTATCTCGAACATCTCTTCGGCGCCTCGCTGTCGCCGCTGCTCGCCAAGCACGGCAAGGACATGACCAGCTATGCCAGGCAGTTTGCGCAGGACGGCCAGAAGTCGAAGGCCACGGACTTTGTCGCAACTTTGGACGTGGCGGCCAGGATGTACCAGACGCTGGGGCCGTTGCTGGAAAAATACGATGTGTTGATCTGCCCGACCAATGCGCTTCCCGCGGTGCCGGCGGAATTCGATCAGACCAAAGGCAAGGTCGAGATCAATGGACGAGAGGTGAACCCGTCGCTGGGCTGGGTGATGACGACGCCGTTCAACATGCTGAGCCGCTGCCCGGTTCTGTCGATGCCGTCGGGCCGCGCCGCCAATGGCGTGCCGACAGGCATCCAGATTGTCGGCCGCACCTATAGCGACGCTGACGTGTTCCGGGCGGGTATGGCCTATGAGACGGCTCGTGGTCAGTGGTACACGAATGCCGGGACACGCCCGACGCTGTGAGTCCGCAGGGCGCCGGCATGCCAAGGCAGCGGCGGGATGTTTCGGCCGCCGGGGAAAGGCCTGACGACAATGGCGCAACGCATAGCCACTCCGGATGCGGGAAAAAGCAAGGCGGCCAAGGGTGCGGCGAACGACGCCGCGCCCAAGGACCGCCGGCGCGAGCGCGGCGAAGCGAGCGTCCAGCGCATCATCGACGCCACCATCGAGCTCATCGCGGAGGAGGGGCTGGCCAGCGTCACCATGCAGCGCATTGCCGGGCATGTCGGCTCGTCCAACGCACTGGTGGTCTTCCATTTTCGCAGCAAGGAGAACCTGTTCCGAGCCGTGCTGCAATATCTCAGCGACCAATATGACGCGCTGTGGCTGACGCTGGTGCGGGCGCCCGGCCTGTCGCCGGTGGAGCGGGTGTTGGGCGCGGTCGACTGCGCGCAGCGCTTTGCCCGGCAGCATCCGAAATGGGTTTCCGTCTTCGTCGTGTTCTCCAGCGACCGCAAGAGCATGCAGATCTACAACGAGATAGGCCTGCCCAGCGATCTCGCCTACACGGCCGAAGCGCGCGAACTGCTGATCGAGATTTCGCGCAGCGGCGGTTACACCGGCGTCGACATAGACACGCTGTCGGAGAGCCTGAATTATCTGGTTCACGGCGCCTGGTATTGGGACCATCTCAACCCGTCCAGCCGCGACACCGACGTGCTGCGCAAGACCATGCTGCTCCTGCTGCACGAGGCCTTTCCGCGGCATTTTGACTTGGGGTGAGATGCGGCCATTGCGAGCGACGGAAAGCGTCCTCTGCAAACCTAAACCCGAAAATCTCTACGATGCCTTGATCTCTGTAAAAATGCTTGCACAATCCAGAGGTGCGATTTAAACAACCTAAGGATGCATTCGAGGGTGGGTAGATGTGGCATTGGGCGATACTTCTGTTGCTGATTGGTGTGCCGGTTTTCTTCGCCGTCCGGTCGTCGCGCAAATCCTCACAGAGCCCAGATGACCTCGTGGGGTTCGGCGGCTGGCTGATCCTGCTGGCGATCAGTCTGTCCCTTTTGCCGTTGCGCACACTTGTCGATATGGCCAGTCTGGTCAAAACCTACCAACAGCTTGTTACAGTGCCCAACGGGGCCTTGGCCATCTATGGCGAGGCAGCCCTCAATCTGGCATTTCTGATGCTTCAGCTGGTCGTGCTTGTTTCGATGCTGCGGCGAAGCCACCGCTTTCCGCAGCTGTTCATATGTCTGTGGTTCGCGATCCCTCTCTTATTCGTACTGGACACAGTTTGGATATCGACTGTGCTTGGTGTCCCGGTAAACCGTTTGCTTGCCGGAGGGGCTCTGGTTACACCTTTGGCATCCTTCATAGTCACAGGGATCTGGGCCGCTTATGTATACAGGTCGGTCAGGGTGAGAAACACGTTCGGCGATACGGCGGCCATACAGGCTGCCACATTTTCCTAGAAGGTCCGACGGCTGCGAGTTGGCCTGATGTCGTGCTGCCAGCTCCGCCGAATAGAACCGTCGGCAGTCCTCCTTCGACTAACGAGCTTCGAGTGGCCTGCCACCCGAAGCTCGAAGAGCGAAGGGTGGTGCCCCCGGACGGAATCGAACCGCCGACCTTCGGTTTACAAAACCGCTGCTCTACCAGCTGAGCTACAAGGGCACGGCGCTCCGGTTAGCATATTTCGTGCGCCAGTAAAGACAAAACTCCGTTTTCGATCGCTAATGGACCCCGCCGAGGTGGGCGGGCCGCCATGCTGAAAACCGCCAATGCGATCCCTACATATCTCTCAGGTGCAAACGCATCGAACGGGGTGTCGCATGATCAGACTTGTCATCATCCTGCCGCTTGTCGTCATTGCCTGGCTGCTTGCGGTAAAGCTCATCAGGGACGTGAAGAGCGCCAATGTCGACTGGACCGGCATCGCCGCCATCGTCGGTTTTATCGCGATGGCGTTTTGGCTGCGGCATGTGACTGGGATGGGGATGAATGGTGGATGGTGAATGGGCGAACGCCTTTCGGACCATTGACTACTCACTACTCGCTCAAAACCTCGAACCTTTCACCACGTCACCGCGACTGATCTCCAGAGGCGAATGGTCGCCTCGATCAAGGAGATCATCATGTTGAAGCGCAGTCTTACTTCGGGCCTGGTCGCCATCTTCGTCGCCACCGGCGCGCTCGCCGGTACCGTGCAGTCGTCCTCCGCTCACAGCCATCATCACCACCATCACAAGCACCACGACAAGCCCTCTTGGTGGTGGAACCATCACCACAAGCACCATCACCACAAGCATCATCATCACCACGGCAAGGTGATCATCTTCCTTTGAGCGAGACGACCTGCCTCGCGGAAGGGCGGCTTCGGCCGCCCTTTTTTGCGTTGAGCGCTCGATCGATCAGATCTTGGTTTCCATCGGCTGATTTCCGGCCTTCAAGAAAATCCCAAATTCTTTCGAACCTTTTTCCGCGCCGAAACGACAGATGATCAAGAGGCGGATGGATCGCCTCTCGCAACGAAACAAGGAGATCGTCATGTTCACGCGCAAAATCGCTTCTGCCCTCATCGCCAGCACCGTCGCCGCCACCTCGCTGGTCGGCACCGTCCAGCCCTCGGCCGCCCACAGCCATCACCACAACCGCGAAATCGGCATCGGCATCGCCGCCGGCGTCGGCGGGTTCGTGCTCGGCAGCCTGCTCAACCAGCAGCCCCGCACCGTCTATGTCGACGACGAGGGTGGCTCCTGGCACGTCCGCCGCTGCGCCAACCGCTACGCCAGTTACGATCCGTACTCCGACACCTATGTCGGCTATGACGGCTACCGCCACTATTGCCGCCTCTAAGAGAGGGAAGGCACACAATACGGAAAGGGGGGCTGTACGCAGCCCCTCCTTTCTGCATTGAGTGCGGTGCGGGCTATGGTTTGAAGATCGGCAATCCGGCTGCACGGCAGGTGCCGGCAACGCTGGCATTCTGCGATTGATCGCCCATGGCGATGAGTTCGAACCTGCTTCTTTCATCCGGATAGATCTTGGCGGCGAATGGTTGGTCTGTTGTATGACCACCGGACTTCGCCGCGACATGGCCGCAGACCAGGACTTCCCGGCGGCCGTTGAGCGTCCGCTCGCCGGCGCGCATCGTCCCGAATTTGGCGGACGCAGGATCCTGCAAATGCTGGCGAATTCCGATCGTGATTGTCTCCTCCAAAGCGAGCGAGATCGGAATCTCGCTGACTTGCTCGGAGACAGGGGCGGGCTCGGGCGCCGTCGCCACGCATCCGCACAGTGAAGCGGCGAGCAAAAGCTGAAGCGTTCTCCGCATTATGATCGGAACCCGCCGATCATCCTCGTCACCTCAGCGGCGGCGTCGCGCACCAGCGGCCCGATCTCGTCCAGCCGCTCCATCGTCACCCGCACCGTCGGTCCGGAGACCGAGACACCGCCGATCGGCTCGCCGAACTCGTTGAAAATGGCGGCGGCCACGCAGCGCATGCCGGGATGCCGCTCCTCGTCGTCGACCGACCAGCCGCGGTGCTTGATGACAGCCAGGTCATGGGCCAGCGCCGAAATGTCGGACAGCGTCTTGTCGGTGAAGCGCTGCAGGCCCGACTTGCGCAGGATGGCGGCGACGCGTTCCGGCTCGAGCTGCGCCAGCACCGCCTTGCCGATGCCCGAGGCATGGAAGGAGCTGCGCGTGCCCGGGCGGAAGAAGGCGCGGATCGCCTGATGGGTCTCGACCTGGCTGACGAAAACGACGCAATCGTCCTCGGCGACGCCGAGATTGGCGGTTTCACCGGTCTTCTCCATCAATTCCTGCATGACCACGCGGGCCCGGTCGACAAGCTTGCGGCGGCGCAGGAAGGCGGCACCCATGCGGTAGGTCTCGACGCCGATCGACCACAGCTGGTCCGATGTATCGAACTCGACCATGCCGTGGTTCTGCAGCGTCGTCAGCATGCGGTAGGCGGTGGACGCCGCGAGCTCGCTGCGCGCCGAAATCTCGCTCAGCGACAGGCCACTGCCTTCAGCGACGATGGCCAGGATGCGCAAGGCCCGGTCCAGCGACTGTACAGAACCGGCCTCGGACGGACCGTTGAAAGCGCGCGGCCGGCCGCGCTGGCGTTTTTCGCTGGTTTCCATGGCGGCATTGTCGCCGGTTTCGCCGAAATCGCAATGAAAAACTTTTTCATCGATTTTGATGGCGGATTCATGGAAAACGAAAAACCTAGGGGAATCAGTGTATAGAAGCGGTTTTCTCGAAATGAAAAATTATTCTGAAAAAATTGAAAAATGAAAACGACACTGGCATTGTCAACCAACCAACAATCTTGAGGAGGCTGGACATGGCCAGGATGCGCGCTGTCGATGCAGCGGTTCTCGTTCTCGAAAAGGAAGGCGTTTCCTGCGGCTTCGGTGTGCCGGGCGCGGCGATCAATCCGTTCTATTCGGCGCTGAAGGCGAGGGGCTCGATCCGCCACATCCTGGCTCGTCACGTCGAAGCGGCCTCGCATATGGCCGAAGGCTACACGAGAGCCAAATCAGGCAATATCGGGCTGTGCATCGGCACGTCGGGCCCGGCCGGCACCGACATGGTCACCGGGCTCTATTCGGCGGCGGCGGACTCCATCCCGATCCTGTGCATCACTGGTCAGGCGCCGCGGGCACGGCTCAACAAGGAGGATTTCCAGGCGGTCGATATCGCCGCCATAGCCGCACCCGTCGCCAAATGGGCGGTCACGGTCATGGAGCCCTATCTCGTGCCGATGGCGCTGCAGAAGGCATTTCATCTGATGCGCTCGTCGCGACCGGGCCCGGTGCTCATCGACCTGCCGGTCGACGTGCAATTGGCCGAGATCGAATTCGATATCGATGCCTATGAACCGCTGGTCCCGTTCAAGCCGGCAATGTCGCGCGCCCAGGCCGAAAAGGCCTTGGCGATGCTCAATGCCGCGGAAAAGCCGCTGATCGTCGCCGGCGGCGGCATCATCAACGCCGATGCGTCGGATCTGTTGATCGAATTTGCCGAGATAACGGGCGTGCCGGTCATCCCGACGCTAATGGGCTGGGGCGCGATCCCCGACGACCACCGGCTGATGGCCGGCATGTGCGGGCTGCAGACCTCGCATCGCTACGGCAATGCGACGATGTTGGAAGCCGATTTCGTCTTTGGCATCGGCAATCGCTGGGCCAACCGCCACACCGGTTCGGTCGATGTCTACACCAAGGGCAAGAAATTCATCCATGTCGACATCGAACCGACCCAGATCGGCCGGGTGTTCGCGCCGGATCTCGGCGTCGTCTCGGACGCCGGTGCGGCACTAAAGATGCTGCTCGACGTCGCCACCGAATGGAAGACGGCAGGAAAGCTGCGCGACTGGTCGGGCTGGGCGAAGGAATGCCAGACCCGCAAGAAGACGATGAAGCGCAAGACGCATTTCGAGCAGGTGCCGCTGAAGCCGCAGCGCGTCTATGAGGAGATGAACAAGTCGTTCGGCCGTGACACCACCTACGTCACCACGATCGGCCTCTCGCAGATCGCCGGGGCGCAGTTCCTGCATGTCTACAAGCCGCGCAACTGGATCAATTGCGGCCAGGCCGGCCCGCTCGGCTGGACGCTGCCGGCAGCGCTTGGCGTGCGCGCCGCCGATCCGGATCGCACCATCGTGGCGCTGTCGGGCGACTACGACTTCCAGTTCATGATCGAGGAACTGGCGGCCGGCGCACAGCACAAACTGCCGTATATCCATGTCGTCGTGAACAATGCCTATCTCGGCCTGATCCGCCAGGCGCAGCGCGGTTTTGCGATGGATTTCGAGGTGAGCCTGGCCTTCGAGAACGTCAACCGCGCCAACGATCCGGAGGCCGGCTACGGCGTCGATCATGTCGCGGTCGCAGAAGCGATGGGCTGCAAGGCGGTCCGGGTGCGCAAACCGGAAGAGTTCGCCGGCGCGTTCAAGGAAGCGCAGCGGCTGATGAAGGAATACCAGGTGCCGGTGGTGCTCGAATTCATCCTCGAGCGCGTCACCAACATTTCCATGGGCACGGAAATCGACAAGATCACCGAATTCGAGGACCTTGCCGAAAGCCATGAGGATGCGCCAACGGCGATTGTGTTGCTCGATTAGGCGCGCCGATATTCAGGTGAGACAGGCCTGCAAACGGCGCCTTCCTGCGCTTCCGGTGCTCACGTACAGAAAGTACGTTCCGCTCCGGTTTTCGAAAGTCACCGTTTTCGACTCTGCCCGACCTGAATCTCAACACGCCTAGGGCCAAGCAGAAGAAGGAGAAAAAGAATGCCGCGTTTTTCAGCCAATCTGTCGATGCTCTTTGGCGAGCATGAGTTCCTCGATCGCTTCGATGCCGCAGCCCGCGCCGGCTTCAAGGGCGTCGAATATATCGGCCCCTATGATCATACGCCTGACGTGGTCGCGGCCCGGCTGAAGAAGAACGGCCTGACACAGGTGCTGTTCAACCTCCCGGCCGGCGACTGGGGCAACGGCGAGCGCGGCATCGCGGTTTTGCCCGACCGCGCGCCAGAATTCCGGCAAGGCATCGCCAAGGCGATCAGCTATGCCCATGCGCTCGGCTGCGAGCAGGTCAATTGCCTCGCCGGCATCGCGCCGCAGGGCGTGGATCGTTCGGTGCTGGAAAATACTTTAGCCGAGAACCTCGCGTTTGCAGCCGAGAAACTGGAGCAGGCCGGCATCCGGCTTTTGATCGAGCCGATCAACACGCGCGACATACCGGGTTTTTTCCTGAACTATTCGGAGCAGGCGCTGGCGCTGATCGAGCGCGTCGGTTCGAAGAACCTGTTCCTGCAATACGACATCTATCACATGCAGATCATGGAGGGGGATCTCGCCCGTACCATCGAGGCCAACCTCGGCCGCATCGCGCATATCCAGCTTGCGGACAATCCCGGCCGTCACGAGCCGGGGACGGGCGAGATCAATTATCCCTTCCTCTACGAGCATATCGACAGGATCGGCTATTCCGGCTGGGTCGGAGCGGAATACAAACCGAAGGCGGGGACGGAGGCTGGGCTGGGGTGGTTTCGGGAGCTTAACGGGCAGGGGAGTGCCGCGGCTTAGCTGTTACGATTGAAGTCGCGTTCCTTCGCGCCCCCCTCTGGCCTGCCGGCCATCTCCCCCACAGGTGGGGAGATCGGACGTCATCCCGGCTTTTCGCCAATCCCCAACATTGCAGGGTGAGCGAGGCGCCGAAACTGCCAATCTCCCCACAAGTGGGGGAGATGGCCGGCAGGCCAGAGGGGGCGCGAAGGAACTCAGCCTCAACAAAGGAGAAAACAATGGAAACCATCGGCTTCATCGGCCTTGGCATTATGGGCGCGCCGATGGCCGGGCATCTCCTGGATGCCGGCTACACCGTCATTGCCAGCGACCACCGCTCGAAGCCGCCGGCCGACCTCGTCGCCAAGGGCTTGAGAAGCATCACCGGCCACGCGGCAGTGGCGAAAGCCGCCGATATCGTCATCACCATGGTTCCTGACACCCCGCAGGTTGCCGAGGTGCTGTTCGGCGACAATGGTGTTGCATCCGGCCTGAGCAAGGGCAAGCTCGTCATCGACATGAGCTCGATCTCGCCGATCGAGACCAAGACCTTTGCCAAAAAGATCAACGATCTCGGCTGCGACTATCTTGACGCGCCGGTGTCGGGCGGCGAGGTCGGCGCAAAGGCGGCGTCCCTGACCATCATGGTCGGCGGCGAGGACAAGGCGTTCGAGCGCGCCAAGCCCGTGTTCGAAAAGATGGGCAAGAACGTCACGCTTGTCGGCCCGAACGGCGTCGGCCAGACCACCAAGGTTGCCAACCAGATCGTCGTAGCCCTGACCATCGAGGCGGTCGCCGAGGCGCTGGTCTTTGCCGCAAAAGCCGGCGCCGACCCCGCCAAGGTCCGGCAGGCGCTGATGGGCGGGCTGGCGGCATCGCGCATCCTCGAGGTGCATGGCGAGCGCATGATAAAGCGCACCTTCGCGCCGGGCTTCCGCATCGAACTGCACCAGAAGGATCTCAGCCTGGCGCTGGAAGGCGCCAAGGCGCTCGGCGTCTCATTGCCCAACACCTCGACGACGCAGCAGCTGTTCAACTCGTGCGCGGCGAATGGCGGGGCGAAAGAGGATCATTCGGCGCTGGTGCGGGCGCTGGAGCGGATGGCGGGGCATGAAGTGGGTGAATAGTGAACGGTGACGGTAAGAACGCTTTCCATTCAGCATTCACTATTCACTTTCCAAGGAACTTCCGTGCCGCATAAAGGCTCACCGCCGCGGCGTTCGACACGTTGAGCGAGCGGATGGCGCCGGGCATGTCGAGGCGGGCGAGTGTCGTCACCGTCTCGCGCGTCTTCTGGCGCAGGCCCTTGCCTTCGGCGCCGAGCACCAGGGCTATCTTTTCGCCTGAAAAACTCGTTTCGAGTTCGGCCGGCCCGTCCGAATCGAGGCCGATGGTCTGGAAGCCGGCTTCGTGCAGCTGTTCCAGCGCGTCGGCGAGGTTCTTCACCTCGACCTGGTCGATATGTTCCAGCGCGCCGGAGGCGGATTTGGCCAGCACGCCGGATTCCTGCGGGCTGTGGCGGGCCGTGGTGATCAGCGCACCGGCGCCGAAGGCGACCGCCGAGCGCAGGATGGCGCCGACATTGTGCGGGTCGGTGACCTGGTCGAGCACCAGCACCAGTTTGGTATCGCCGAGCGCGTCAAGGCGCTTGGGCTTCAGCGGCTCGGCCTCGATCAGCACGCCCTGGTGGACGGCGTCCGAACCGGTGATCTTGTCGATGTCCTTCGGCTCGACCAGTTCGGCCTTGAACGGCAAAGCGGCGAGGTCGGCGATCGCCAGCCGCTCGGCGGCATTGCGCGTCACCAACATCTTTCTGATCCGCCGGCGCGGATTGTCGAGCGCGGCGCGCACCGTGTGCAGGCCATAAAGCCGCACCAGCCCGTCGGCGGCGTTCTCGCCCGGCGGCACCGGCTGGCGCGGCCGGAAGGCGGGCGCGCCGCCGGCCTTCTCGTCGCGATGGGCGCGGCGCAGCTTGGCGTAATGGGTGTCTTTGGCGGTCTTGGGCGTGTTGTCATTGCTCATGGCCGGCTTCTATAGCCGCGTCGCCGGGCTGTGGATACAGGCAGAAACCCGGCTTGCCGGGCAGGCTGTCAAATTCAGCGCATTTTGCCTTGGGGTGCGGTTGACACCCACTGGCCTTGCCGCCATAAGGCGCTTCGCTGATTTCGGACAAAACCCTGGTTTCGACCTGATCGGCGAGAATGCCTCGTTGCAAGGCTTCGACGGCAGGCTGGAGAGGTGCCCGAGTGGTTAAAGGGGACGGACTGTAAATCCGTTAGCTTAGCTTACGTTGGTTCGAATCCAACCCTCTCCACCACTGCCAGCCCGCGAACCTTGAGGACGATGCGGGTATAGCTCAGTGGTAGAGCAGCAGCCTTCCAAGCTGAATATGCGGGTTCGATTCCCGCTACCCGCTCCAAACACTCATCAGATCTCTGCGAATATCTCGACAACGTTGCCATCCGGATCGCGGAAGAACACTGTCCTGTGGCCCCATTCCTGGTCGGTGAGCGGCAGGACCGGCTGCACGCCCTTGGCCTGAAGCGCCTCGGCGCAGGCAGCGACCATCTCCGGCGCCACCCGGAATGCCAGCTGCAGCGACAGCGCATCCCGCTGCTGCGGCGTGTCGTTGAACATCATGCCGAGGCTGGTCAAGGCCAGCGTGTTCAGGCCGACTCGGTATTCGATCCAGCGTTCGCTAAGCTCGCGCTTCAGCTCAAATTCCATCACATCCCCGTAGAAGTGCCGCATGGCGGACATGTCGCGGGCGAAGATGACGGTGTAGTCGATCTGACGGATTTCATTGAGCGCGTTCATTGGTGGTGTCCTTTGGGTTGCGTTGTGGGCCTCGATGGCCCACGCCTTTCCGGACACGACGCAAGTGACGGCGAGCGGAAACAGCCAGCGTCGGGTGAGGTGCATGGGCGATCCTTTCAGGCGATCGCCCGCAATCTAGCTTGCCTTTAAAGGGGTACAAGACTACCGTTTATACTGGTATTGACGGTGACAGAATGACGTATGACCGCCCACGGCGCGACGAGCTTGCCCGCTTCCTGCGCGAGCGGCGGGACCGCTTGCCGCGGATCGATGGCGCCAATGGCCGCCGCCGGGCACCGGGCCTCAGGCGCGAAGAGGTCGCCGCCGAGGCGGGGATCAGCACCACCTGGTACACCTGGCTCGAGCAGGGACGGGAGGTGAACGCGTCGCCGCAGGTGCTTCGCTCGCTAGCGCGGGTGCTGAAGCTGAGCCGGTCCGAGCAGGCCTATCTGTTCCAATTGGCGCGGCCCGATCTCGACTGGCGAAACCGGCTCGGCGAGCAAGGCCTGCCCAGCGCGCCGTTGCTCAGCCTGCTCGACGGGCTGGCGCCGCACCCGGCATATGTCGTCAATCGCTACTGGCAGGTCGTCGCCTGGAACCACCCCGCGGCGGTGCTGCTTGGGGATTTCGAGACGGATGATGAGTGGTCCGGCAGCCTGCTCGCCCGGCTGTTTCTCGACCTGGAATGGCGGCAGCGTTTTGTCGACTGGCCGGAGGTTTCGCGCTCGGCGGCGGCGCAGTTCCGGCTTGCCACTGTCGCCATGACTCGCGATCCGGTGCTGGCCACACTGGTTTCGTCACTGAAAGCGGCAAGCGAAGCGTTCGCCACGTGCTGGAACAGCCGCGACATCGCCGAGCCACCGATCTGGCGGAAATCCATCCGGCACCCTGTCGCCGGCGCGATGTCGTTCGATTTCGCCACGCTGCAGCCGGGCGGCCGCGACAGTGATTTCTCGGTTTCCGTCTACACGCCGGTCGATGCGTCGACTGCCAGGCGGTTCGCCGCGCTGGTCGGAGCAACGCCCGACAGCCGCAAGGCGGTGCCGGGCGTGTTTGCGCGTGATGCAGGCGCAGAAGTCTAGCTGTTGAAAGCGGACGCGACCTGGTGTTGCTGCGGCACCTGTCCGTTCGGCGTCAGTCTGTCGACAATGCCGGGCAGGGCTGTGGACAATTGATTGAGCAACTCCTGCTCGTCCAGTCCGGTCCTTTGCGCGATCTCTCGAATGACCTGCGGGCCGATCGCCTTGCCGAGATCATTGGCGTTGATCGGCTGGTTCTGCCCGGTGCCGACCCAGGAGTCAGCAACATTGCCTTGGCCGGCATTCTTGAGCTTGTCGAGCAGTCCGCCCAGTCCGCCAAGCAGGCCGCCGTCGCCTGAGGCCGTGGTTCCGGTGGGGGCTGGCGTTTGAGGCTGGGCGGGCTCGCCCGTCTCTTCGGCACTCGTCTGTTCGGCGCTTCTGCCGCTCAGCATCTTTCCCACCAGCAGCGCGCCGAGCGCGATCATCAGCGGTTTGGTGATGTTGCCGCCGGGTACGGCGTTGTCAAAAAGTCCCATAGGTCAATCCTCCATAACGACCAAGCCCGTCCCGCCGGCTACAATGGAGCATGCGGGCGGAAATTCAAGTTGGCTTGAGCTTTTGACAATCATGTGACCATGATCGGCCGGCGGGGGAATGGAGAGGAAAAATGGGCATTATCAGTTGGATCATCCTCGGCGTCATCGCCGGCTTTATCGGCAGCAAGATCGTCAACAAGACCGGCCAGGGCCTGATCATGGATATCGTGCTCGGCATTGTCGGCGCCATCGTCGGAGGGCTGATCTTCAGCGCCTTTGGCGCCACGGGCGTGACCGGCCTCAACATCTGGAGCCTGATCGTCGCCGTCATCGGCGCGGTGGTCGTGCTGTGGGCCTATCACCAGTTCTCCGGCAAGCGAACGCTTTAGGCGCCAGTCTGCCGACTGGTTGAACCGCAGGACGGCCGAACCTGCTTCGACGCGTTGACTTGAAGGTCAGGCGACGACGGTCAGCCTTCGTTTGCGTTCATCGAGCGAGACGATGGTCAGCCCGCTCGCGACCACCAGCAGGATGCCGCAGACCGCCAGGGCATTCGGGAACTGCCCGAACACCAGCACGCCTGAGATGACCGCCCAGACGGTGAAACAGTAGTAGAACGGCGCCACGATGCCGGTCGGACCGACGCGATAGGCCATGAAGATGAAGAAATGGCCGAAGATCAGGAAGAATCCGGCGCCGGCCATGAGCAGCAGGTGCCGGGCTTCCGGCATCACCCAGCGCTCGGAAACGAGATGCGCGGCGCCCGCGCCGATCAGCACCACCACGACGGCGGAAATGGCGACGATCATGCCCGGCACCTCGGCCGCGACCCGCCTGCCGGCAAGATCGCGTGCCGCTGCCAATGCCGCGTTGCCGAGCGCCAGCAACGCATAGACCGAGATGCCCTGCATGGTCGGCTGGGCCACCATAAGCGCACCGATGAAGCCGAGCCCGATCAGCGCCATGCGCACGCCGCCGATCCGTTCGCCGAACAGGATGGAGGAGCCGACCAGCATCAAAAGCGGGGTGATCTGCCCGAGCGCGGTCGAATCGGCGATCTGCATGTTGGCCAGCGCCACGACGTAGCAAAGGATGGCCGCCAGCTCGAGCAGGTTGCGGCGCAGCACGCGTTTGTCGAAGATCAAAGGGATCTGCCTGCGATAGCCCAGCAGGAACAGCAGCGGCATGCCCCATAGCGTGGCCGCGACCCCGCGCAGGAACAGCACTTCATAGGACGGCAATCCCGCTGTGGCGAGCTTCATCATCGTGTCGTTGACGAGGTACGACCCCGTCGAAACGATCATGAACAGCGGGCCGCGTATGGAGGTCGGTATGAATTGCATGGGGCAACCAAATCAGACCGCCGCCGCAGCGGCAATGGGCCAGGCGCCGGCTGCAAATCCGGCAGGCAAAGGCCAGGACATGGGCGGGACAGGACATGGGCGGGAATAGCAAACAGGTGCTGGAGCCCGCAGCCCCCATTTCATTTCCGCTCGCGCGTTCCTATATCAGCGCCACATCCCCGCAATCGGATCATCGGTTGAGACCGAGTGGACAGCGCACCCGGCCACAAGGCACTTGTGTTTTTCGGCCGTAGTCGCTAATCGCCCCGCATTCGACTGAACTGAAGGTCAAGGCCGTCCAAGGAAAGAGACTATGGCAAAAGGTAAATTCGAGCGTAACAAGCCTCATGTGAACATTGGCACGATTGGCCACGTCGATCATGGCAAGACGTCGCTGACGGCGGCGATCACGAAGTATTTTGGCGAGTACAAGCGCTACGACCAGATCGATGCGGCGCCCGAAGAGAAGGCCCGCGGCATCACGATTT